>NZ_JAUBTU010000020.1:12379-91283 GCF_036705085.1 Microcoleus sp. B6-A1 | reverse complement strand
TGTTGGCAGATATCAAGGATTCCAGCAATAGTTACTTATGATAGCATAAGTGTAACTAAATCTACATTCGAGCGCGTAAAGAAATATTAAAATCAAAAATTTTGATTGTGTTATTTATAAAATTATCCTATGTATTCAATTACTGTAATTAAACTTCACTACATATTTATTACTACCTACCTGTTTATCTTGCACACTTTTTTCGATCGCGCGATCACATAACCAGGCTCTGTAACCTTTCTGCACTTATCCAGCAAGCCCTAGCTAGTTGGCGATTTTTAACCAATCCCGACACATTTAAATCTTCCAGTGCGATCACTTGATTTTCCTTCACTACACGGGTTGATAGTTTGTGCAAGAAATCCTTGCGAGTGTCCGAGACTTGGTTGTGCAACTTCGCAATTTGTAGGCGCGTTTTCTCTCTCCGTTTTGAGTCTTTGGATTGACGTGCAAGTTGGCGCTGTTTGCGACGAATCCGCTTGTCCAACCTGGAATAGCTGGGACTTACAATCTTTTCACCTGTACTCAAGACAGCAAAGGTTTTAATTCCCAGATCAATGCCAATAGATGGATTAATTGCTTTCAAGTTAGAGGGGACAATCTCCACTACAAAACTAAGGAAGTAACGACCTCCACAATCTTTGATAACAGTTACCGAGGTAGGTTCAGAAGGTAAGTCTCTTGTCCAAATAGGTTTAACATTTCCAATCTTGGCCAGATAAATTTCATCACCTTTGATGGAGAATCCACGCTGTGTAAACCGCGCTGATTGCCGACTCGTTTTCTTTTTGAATCGCGGCGCACCTACCTTTCTCCCTTTTCGCTTCCCTTTGAGAGAGTCAAAGAAGTTTTGATAGGCAACACCTAGATCCGCCACGGACTGTTGTAAGGGGACTACAGAAACATCATTCAACCATTCCCTTTCTTGATTTTTCTTAGCTTGGGTGATGACGAGTTTTTGTAATTGCCCATTCCTGGGTAACTTTTCGGCTTGCTTGCAGGTAGCCAGAGCATCATTCCATACAACACGAACGCATCCAAACAACTGAGCTAAACTCTGTCGCTGTTGGTCGGTTGGATAGAAACGATACTGGTATCTAGACTTCATACTGCAAAGCGTTTTAACCTCAATTCATGATCACATAAAGTGCGTCCATTGTGTACCCAATCATGAAAGAAAATCGGTTAAGTATTCGAGTCTCTAAAAACCGCATTGAAAAGCTGAGACGAATTGCTGCACAACGAGAAAAGACGATGACGCAAATGATTGAGGACTGGATTGATAAACTCAAAGAAGAAAAGCCGTCAAGCTTATGACGGGGCTTCAGACCCACTATTTTGGTGAAAATTGAAGGTTTTGCTAGTCGGAGGTCGCGCTCAGATGTCCGACTAGCCCCATTGTTGTCAAACCTCATCCGCTGCAACTACACACAAATATATTTAATTTTTTAAAAACTTTAATTGGTTAAAAAATTAACCCTTACTTATTATTAATAGTTATCCAATTTTCGAGTCTAGGCGCGATAAATTATCTTTGCGCTTTCCGGTGGTGTCGATCGACAAACTGCTTACCTCGACTTCCACATTCAGTGAAATCCACAAAGGAATTGTCAAATTTTCCTCACGTCTGTACAGATGCCTTCTACCTTCTGCCTTCGAGTGACGCCCCATCACCCCCAACTCCTTTCCGCCTGAGGGAAGAGAGTAAGAGACGGAGGTCGCCGACTGCGACTCTTGGTTACTCAACGCCTGGGTTAGGTTCTAAACCCCAGTGGTGTTTCAGAAAATGGCGGTACATGGTTTCTCGTAGCATCATTTGCTCGTAAAGCTTGACCAAAAACTCCTGAGCTTGTTCACGGCTCATGTCACTTACCTGTGTTTTGAATGAACACAGGCTAAATTGCTGTTCCAAAGACAATTCTGCTGGTTGGCTCATGACTTTGACTCCTCTGTAAGTAAAGGTGACTTAAAACTGAACACCTGGATTAACCAGATTTGTAAGTTGTTTCAGCGATCGACCGTTGGTTTCGGGATACCCGATTGCCCATCTGGCTTGAGTATATATTACAAAAGGTAACAATTATTTGACAAAATTACCATCTGTCCTAGGAAATAACTTACTTAGGGATAGAGATGGCGAGATGCCTGCAAAAGTTCCTTCCGCAGGCATATACAAGTCTATCTACTTGTCAAGAGAAAAAAGGCTCAGTACGAACCAAAAGAATTGAAGCCCTTTATACCAAATCCGGCGGTGAGAATCTCCGCGAGGGGGAGAGCGGAAGAGGGGGAGAGGGGGAGATGAGGAGATGGGGAAAGGGGGAGATTGAAAGATGAGGAGATGAGGAGAGGGGGAGATGAGGAGAGCGGAAGAGCGGGAGAGCGGGAGATGAGGAGATTGGGAAAATTTCTATTTCTCTGTTCTCCCTTCTTCCTTCTCCCTTCTTCCGACGGACATCGGACTGACATCCGTTACATCCGTTACATCCGTTACACAATCCGTTGCCGAACCTTCTTCCTTCTGACTAATTCGACGGCCCGCCATCCTGCGGTGGAGTGGCGATTTCGGGTCTGACATTGGGAGCAGCGGGTGCAGGCGAAACAGGAGGAAGGCCCTGATTTGCCCCAAAGTTACTAGGCTGCTGTGGAGCCGGGAGAGGAGATTGAAACTGATTGGGATTGAACTGCTGCTGCCCAGGAGCCGGGAGAGGGGATTGAAACTGATTGGGGTTGAACTGTTGCTGCCCCGGAGGCACAGGAGACGGCAGGGGTTGACCGGAATTGCCGATCGCAGGTGCTGCAGGAATGCCAGAATTGGGAAGCGAGGTATTGGGCAATGGGGAGGGAGCCGAACTAGGAAGAGTTGCCAGGGCAACTCTATCGCCCCCTACCTCTCTCAATTTGTCTAAAACCTCGACAACTTTGGCATATCTCGCATTTTGAGGAGCGTACAGCACCATCAACCCCGTAGGATTTTGGCTTTGGAAACTCTTTAAAACTCGATCTAGCTGTTGGTAATTAACAGGCAATTGGTCGATATAAGTTTGCCCGAAATCGTCAATGCTGACAATCAGCATCTCTCGCATCTGCGTTTGTCCAGTCTTCGCTTTAGGCAAATCCACATTAATGGCTTGCTGCCGAGTCAGTTGCAAAGCCGCCAGCAGAAAAAACGTCAGAATGCAAAAGATCACGTCAATTAAAGGCACCAGCTCAATCCGAGCCTCTTCAGCAGGAGTATCTAGATTAATCTTCATCAGTTCTCCTTGGTTCTAATTATTAGAAGGTGAATCTTCAGCCGGATCGGAACCTTTCAATTTCGGCTCCCGATTCCGTTCTCCCGGTTCTTGAGAATTGAGAGAACGCCTGTTCAAACCATCGGAACCAAAGGAAGAATTGCTGTATTCGGCACCGGGCGCTCGACCCTTAGCATTAGCAGCAGGCCAGTATTGTCTGTAAAGCAATTCGAGTTCATTTCCAGCTTTGCGAAATATTTTTGCCTGGTTGAACAAAAAAGCTTGAAATATGCGGTAAAACACCAAGGTAAAAATTGCTACTACCATCCCAGTAGCAGTCGTGATCAGCGCCTCGCTAATCCCCAAAGTTACGCCAGTTGTTGCCGCCGTGCCGATGTCGCCCAGACGGATGGAACTGAGCGAGTTAATCAAGCCCAAAACTGTTCCCAGCAAGCCCAGCAAAGGCGCCAGAGCGATCGTAGCTTCTAAGATTTTGTCACCGCGACGCATCGAAGCCAACTCTTCATCGGCTGCAGCTTCGAGTGCGAGTCGAAACAAATCTGGTTCGGGATTGTAGAGCCGCAGGGGTGCAGAAAGAAATCGCCCGATCGGCTGTCGGTTAGCTTGTCTGGCAATCTCGTTAGCCGCCCCCCAATCGCTGCGAGCCGCTTCCAGAATGCGGTTAACTATCTGCTTTTCTTTGCTCAGGAGGCTTGCCCAAAACCACAAGCGCTCGATAATTGTACTCAAAGATAAAATCGATAACAGCAACAGGGGCCACATGGCGGGGCCGCCTTTTTGAAACAGTTCTTGAATATTCACAATATTTTTGCTCCTGCAGTACCCGCTAACTTTTGCTTCTGTTCTACTTTTTTTAACAAATCTAAGGCCATTTAATTTTAGCTATTAATGTACTCAGGACTTACGCACTCGCCACTAAAGAAAGACGGTTTTGCGAAGGGGGCATCGGGGTGCAACGAAGTATTTTTATCGAGGAAACCCGGTTTCTGGGTAAGTCTTGGTACTGTTGTCTAGTGCCTACGGGCGATGGGCGGCGACTTCCTCACAATTCCTCTAAGTCTTGACACATATCTTGGAGTGACTGGTGTTGAACGCGGCGGGAAGAGCGACGATATTTTTTAGTTTGCAGCTTCGGTTCGTAATGCTGCGTACCATCCGACTTGGTTTGCTGCTTCAAACTTGCCTCGGCGCTGCTGGAGTTTTGCAGAGCTTGTTGGCGGACGATCGCCTCTTCGAGAAACTGCAAGTAATACTCATAGCGCTCCCAACCGCCCCGCACCACACAGTTAGGCTCGTCTCGGTGCGAACAGTCGCTAAACTGGCAGCTACCCAAAGCCAGCCTCTGGCGCGCTTCTGGGAAATATTCCGCCAACTCTGAGGGATCGCATTCGAGAGCCGGCTGATTAAAGCCCGGAGTATCGGCCAAAAGTCCGCCGCCGGGGAGTTCAAATAGTTCGACGTGGCGAGTCGTATGGCGCCCGCGGCCGAGTTTGCCGGAAACAGCGTTCACTCGCAGATTCAGGGCCGGGATCAGTTGGTTGATTAAGCTGGACTTGCCAACCCCAGAAGGGCCACAAATTACCGTTATTTTTCCTTGCAAATGGCTCAGAAGGAAGTTCGGCAACGGGCTATGTACGGGCTTTAACGGATGTAACGGATTGACCGAATTTGGCAATTGGGGGTTATCCTCAGAACTCAGCATAGATGGTTCTATTTTCTCCACTAAGTCATGGAAAGCTGGTTCCGATGCAGAAACTTCATTTTTACGATTAGCGGGGGATTCCTGAACTCCTAAACCGCTGCGGACGCTAATAAACATTGGTTCGTAGCCCCAGCCTGAAAGCCGATCGCGCCACTGTTCCAACTCCTGGGGCGTGACCAAATCGCATTTGTTCAGGCACAAACTCACCTCTAAACCTGTAGATTCTGCCTTCACTAAAAACCGAGTTAATGATGCGGGATCTAAGTCGGGTTCAGCAAGGGCAAAAACGAGGAGAATGCGATCGGCATTAGCTACAGGTGGGCGGTTGAGTTCTGTTTGGCGGGGGAATACTTCAGAAATTGCTCCCCGGCGGTCAGTCCAGTCCGGTTCGTCTACCACCACGCGATCGCCCACCATCACCTGTTGGCCAATTTTTTTCAGTCGAGTGCGACGAGTGCACAGGAGAGTCGGAGAATCAGCGAGGGGAGCCTTTTTCCCGTCAATGGAGACTTCGGGATCTAACCTCACTTGGTAGAAGTTAGCCTGAACAGCAATTACAGTACCCACGATCGAGGGTGAATTCAGGCTCATCCTGCTTCCTTGTCTTCTGGGCGCTGCACTTTCATTGAAAAATAGCCCGACTCCGGCTCATCCGCGACAAATTCCGTTTCGAGAATCTGGTAGCCTTCCATTTTGAGACTATCGGGCACTTGTTCGATCGGCTCCCCAGCATCCAGCCACACTTCCAAAACTGAGCCCGGTGCCATTTGCTCCAAGCGCAGTTTAGTGCGGACAAAATTCAGAGGACACGGAGTCCCACGCAGATCGATTTTGGCATCTGGGGATTTGGGACTTTCAATTTTCGATGTTGAATTCATAATGTTTTTGGCAATCTGCTTCATAAAACTTACCTAAACTTTTCTAAAGCCATCTTTAGACACAATTTCGAGTTTACTTCCTACGCTGTTGGGTAGACGGCTAATCCCAAGATAAGTAGGCTATCCCCCTCACGCCGAGGGTTCCCAGTTTAAAATATTCAAACTGGCATTCAAATCACGATCTAAAGATATGCCACAAACTGGACAGTCAAAAATCCGAAGACTTAGTGGCATATCTTTTTTACTGCCACAATTAGAACAGGTTTTAGAGCTGGGAAACCATTGGTCTACCAACACTAGACTAGCTCCATACATTTGGCACTTGTAATCGAGTTGACGTTTGAATTCGTAAAACCCTAGATCTGATATTGCTCCAGCTAACTTGTGATTCGCCATCATCCCCCGAACGTTCAAGCTTTCAATCTTGATTAGTTTGAACGTTTGGGCTAAATAAGTTGTTAGCTTGTGAAGGAAATCTAAGCGAATACGAGCTATCCGCGCATGAAGCCGACTAATTTTATTGTAGGTTTTGCGCTGGTTTTGGGAACCTTTTACCTGTTTTGATGCTTTGCGTTGCAATTTAGGAAGTTTGGTTTTCGCTTGCTTTAATGGTTTTGGCGCATCAAAGACCTGCTGAGTTGACAGCGTGGCAAAAGATTTAATGCCCATATCGATCCCTACAGAGTTCTCAGGTTGTCGAACTGGCAAACGTTCGGCATCAACACAAAAAGAAACAAACCAGCGACTCCCTTCTTTTGAAATCGTAAAAGTTTGAGAGACGAATCCGCATTCTAATGGTTCATAAAGTCGAAAAGTTCCCAAAGTAGGAATCTTGATGGTGTTGCCAGCGATTAGCAGGACTTTTCCACTAGACGAGTCAACAGTGAAAGATTGACCATCTCGTCGGCTCGCCAATTTCGGATGACCTGCTTTTCCAGAGCGATATCGGCTAAAAGCATCTTTCAAATCAATCAAAGCATTTTGATAAACTCGGCTAGACAACTGGTTCATCCAGCCGAATTCAGGCTGTTTCTTGACGTAGTTGGTAAGAACTTTTTTAACTTCGTTGAGTATCTTTGAGTCTGTAAATTTCCCCTCGCCATACATTTGAGTCCGTAAATTCAACCCAAAGTTAAATACTACGCGCCGGAATCCTGCGTGTTTTGCCATCAAGGTCGCTTCCCGGTTATTCAATTTGAGCGCTCGCTTGACGGCAAACATACTAAAACTTCCTCAATGGCGATTAACTGTGAATAAGTTTAGCGAACTATTTGGTACTTAAGTCTTGCTCTCTCCAGCGAACAATAGTCCAAACTACATTTACGCGAATTGACCCAATCTTTGATTTTTCGCAAAGCGTAGTTATAAACCTTGCGAGAAATTTCCAACCAATGAAGCATCGTTTCTTCTTGGTTTGCGTCGGGATAAATTCGGTAGCAGTAGTTCATGATAAGAGTCATACAGTCAACTCTAAGACAGAACTATGGGTCTATAAACCTACATCTGCTACCGATTTTACGCCTGATTGACCGGATAAAATCGGTCTGGGGGCGTCCATGTATCCCAACACCAAATCCAAGATTATGGTGTGGGACTTATTGCTCCCCCAGACCCCCTCGAATAGTTAAACAAGTTGCCTGGAAACTGGAGAATCTAAAATTTTGTGTCCAATTGGACACAGACTATTATTCTTTCTCAAAAAAATGAGCGCAATTGCGCTCACTTTTTTGAGCGCTGCTGAAACCGAATGCCTAGAAAGCGTCCCACCTGCCATTTTTGTGGGCAATTGCGCCCAAAATTTTGACGGCTGTTGAAACAAATTGCCGGGGAATCCTCAAACAGGAAAATTTGACACCAATTGGTGTCAAAAATTGCTTATTTCTGAAACAAATTGCCCAGAAATCCTTCCAAGCCGCCTTTACCGGTACGATCGCCCTTCAGCTTAGCAAGCTGCATCAGCAATTCCCGTTCCTCAGCCGTCACCTTAGTCGGAATGTCAATAGACACCGTAATCAAATGATCGCCGCGACTGACTGGATTTCCCAACCGAGGCACCCCTTTTTTCTCCAGAGTCAGAACAGTATTTGCCTGAGTTCCACTAGGAATCAACAATTCTGTCGGCCCGTCTACAGTTTCCACTTCCAACCGGCACCCCAAAATTGCTTGCAAATAACTAATCTTAACTTCCGAGCTAACGTTAGTGCCGTCGCGCTTAAATAGCGGGTCTTCATTCACCGCCAAGAACACGTAAAGATCTCCGGGTGGCCCGCCCAGTTTGCCGGCATCCCCTTCATTGGAAACCCGCAAGCGAGTACCGTTGTCAACCCCAGCCGGAATTGTGATTTTCAGCTTTTTCATCACTTCTTTCTGGCCGCGGCCGCCGCAAGTTTCGCACTTATCCTCAATCACTTGCCCGGTGCCGTTGCAAGTGGGGCAAACTGAAACTTGAGTAAAGCTGCCGAAAGGAGTGCGGGTAGCGCGTCGGACTTGACCACTGCCGGTACAAGTCGAGCAAGTTTGGGGTCGGGTTCCCGGTTTCGCGCCAGTCCCGGTGCAAGTTTCGCAGGTTTCTAAATGCTTGATGCGGAGTTCTTTTTCCCCACCAAACACTGCTTCTCGAAAATCCAGCCGCAAATCGAGGCGCAAATCGTCTCCGCGCACCGGCCCGCTGCGCCTGCGACCTTGCTGTTGTGGCCCACCGACGCCTCCCTGAAAGCCCTGAAAGAAGCTTTCAAAAATATCGGCAAAGCTGTCACCAAAGTCTTGGAACCCAGGTGCACCTGCACCGCTGACGCCTGCTTCCCCGAAACGGTCGAAACGAGCCCGGGTTTCTGGTTCTGAGAGTACCTCGTAGGCGCGGTTAATTTCTTTAAACCGCTCCTCGGCACCGGATTCTTTGTTGACATCTGGATGGTACTTGCGAGCTAGGCGGCGGTAAGCACGCTTAATTTCTTCTTTGTCTGCGCTACGAGAAACGCCTAATATTTCATAGTAATCACCGGCCATAGAGCTGCTTGCCTGGAGGTAAATAACAAAAAGTGTACGAAAAAGAAACGGGCGACCTTTCCTGAAATTACCGATTAAAAATCAAAAATTCTCATTGTTAATTTTTAACTTTTAATTTTTAGCTTTTCAGTTTTAAAGGAAAGGATTCATATCATCAACTTCTGGTTCGGGAACCTTCTGTTTTTGTTTTGACTGTGGATTTGACTGTGGATTTGACTGTGGATTTGACTGTGGATTTGACTGTGGACTTGGCTGTGGATTTGACTGTCGTTTTGACTGTCGCTCCGGCTTTGATTCCGGCTTTGATTCCAGCTTTGGTTCCGGCTTTGGTTCCGGCTTTGGTTCCGGCTTTGGTTCCGGCGCCACCAGCAGCTCTTCTTTCAGCAAAATGCTGTCGTCGTCCGCTTTAACCTCTTCGGGTTCTGATGATTCTACTTCTGACATCATCTCGCTTTCCACAACAGCTCCTGACGGGGCTACCCCGCTGCGGGCTTGGTCGTAGACCGCTGTCCCCAGCGAGTATAGCAGTTGCTTGAAAGATTCGATTGCGGGGGTGAGTTCCTCGATTGTGATGTCGGGGTTCGTCATCGCTGCCCGCAAGGCTGCTGCGGCTGTTTCCGCTTCGGCCTTGAGGTCGTCGCTCAGCAGTTGCGCGTTGGTTTTTAAAGTTACACCACAATTATAGACGAGGGAGTCAGCTTGATTTTTGAGTTCGACGAGTAGAGCGCGCTTGATGTCTTCGTCGGCGTAAAGTTCGGCTTCTTGTCGCATCCGCTCGACTTCGGTTTCGCTCAATCCCCCTGTATTGGAAATTTGGATGCTTTGTTCTTTTCCGGTTCCCTTGTCTTCAGCAGCCACTTTGAGAATCCCGTTGGCATCGATTTCAAAGGTAACTTCAATTTGAGGTACGCCACGGGGAGCTGGGGGAATGCCTTTGAGCAGGAATTTGCCGAGACTTTTATTGTCTTTAACCAATGCCCGCTCGCCTTGGAGTACGTGAATTTCTACCGAGGTTTGCCCGTCTGCCGCCGTGCTGTACATTTGCGATCGGCTGGTGGGAATAGTTGTATTGCGCTCTATTACTTTGGTGAACACCCCGCCCAAGGTTTCGAGTCCCAGGGATAGCGGCGTCACATCGAGCAGCAGCAAGTCTTTGACTTCACCACCCAACACCCCGGCTTGAATTGCCGCGCCTACGGCTACAGCTTCGTCGGGATTGACGGATTTATCGGGAGAAACGCCCCCAAAATACTTGCTAATTGCCTTTTGAACTGCCGGAATCCGGGTTGAGCCTCCCACTAAAATAATTCTGTCTATGTCTTTGGGGGTCAAACTTGCGTCTTTGAGGGCTTGAGTCACCGGATCGATCGTCGCTTGCACCAAATGAGCCACCAGTTTTTCAAACTGAGCTTTGGAGAGTTCCATTTCCAAATGCTTCGGCCCTTTTTCGTCAGAGGAGATGAAGGGCAAATTGATTGAGGTGGATTCCCGGTTGGAGAGTTCGATTTTTGCTTTTTCGGCAGCTTCTCGGAGGCGTTGCAAGGCCATTTTGTCTTGTGAGAGGTCACTGCCTTCTTGAGTGCGGAAAGCTTCTACCAGCCACTGGACTATGCAGTCGTCAAAGTCATCTCCTCCGAGATGGTTGTTACCGGAGGTAGCGTTGACTTCAAAAATTCCGTCTCCCAGTTGCAGGATCGAAACGTCGAAAGTACCGCCGCCCAGGTCAAAGACCAAGATTTTCTGTTCTATATTTTGCTTGTCCAGCCCGTAGGAAAGGGCTGCCGCTGTCGGTTCGTTGACGATCCGCAGGACTTCTAGCCCCGCGATCGTACCGGCGTCTTTAGTAGCTTGCCGTTGGGCATCTGTGAAGTAGGCTGGCACTGTAATCACGGCTTGGGTAACAGTTTGTCCCAAATAAGCTTCAGCATCTTGCTTGAGCTTTTGGAGTACCATTGCCGAGATTTCTTGGGGAGTGTGAACCTTGTTCCGAATTTGGACGTTAACGGTATCGTCTTTGCCTTTTATGCAGGTATAGGGAGTCCGCGCTCGTTCTTCTTCCGTGTCGTCCCACCGCCGTCCGATAAATCGTTTGATACTGTAGACAGTATTTACAGCATTAGTTACAGCTTGCCGCTTGGCTAGTTGACCTACTAAGCGATCGCCCGCCTTGCCGAATCCTACTATACTCGGAGTTGTGCGCCCGCCCTCGGAATTGGCGATCACGACGGGTTTACCGCCCTCTAACACAGCTACGCAACTGTTAGTTGTGCCTAAGTCAATTCCAATAATTTTTCCCATAGCGCCTCATAAAACTTTGTGGGATGTTTGGAAACCTCCAACTACAGGTTGGGGGAGGAAAAACGACTCAGCTTGTTCAAACAAGCATTACCAGACCAGATTTGTAGGAAATAAACTTGATGTCCTAAAGCAATATCAAAGACGGGTAAAAACATTTTTCAGAATTTTTGGATCAAGCGCTGACCTGCTTTTAGTCATCTTTAATTCAGAAGTTGGTGAGTCTGCCACCTTGGAACCCCCGAACTCTATTCGGGGGTCAGTGACTTTGAGGAATGCAGTAGCTTGTATCCCGATTAACCTTCCGAACTATCGGGATTTTCATCTGAGGCTACCACAGATAGCCCAGCCGCTGCAACTTTCACTTTGGCGTGCCGCAAGACGCGATCGCCCAGAATGTAGCCGCGTTCTAGTTCTTGGATAATTGTTCCTTCCTCGTGTTCGTCAGTTGGCTCGCTCAGCAGAGCTTCGTGGAGGTTGGGGTCAAACTGTTCACCTTCGGGGCGCATCGGAGAAACCCCGATTTGCTTGAGGCCGTCTACCATTTGCTTGTAAACGCTTTGGTAGCTTTTGTGAATGTTCATTTCGCCATCGGTTTGCGGCTTGATGTGCGATCGAGCGCGCTCGAAATTGTCAATTACCGGCAACAGGGGTTTAATCGTGAGACACCTTGCCTGTAAATCTAGCTCTTCTTTTTCCTTTTGGGTACGCCTGCGGAAGTTCTCAAAATCTGCTGCTAGGCGGAGATTTTGATTTTTCAGTTCTTCTAGTTGAGCCGATGTGGCTTGCAACTGAGTTTTTAAAGCCTCTTTTTCATCGTTGGCCTGGGCCAGTTCCTTCTTCCAAGGCTCCGCCGCGTCTGCAGTCGGACTGTTGGTTGAACTGCCGGTGACGGTAGACCCCGATGCGTTTGCTGGGGTGCGATCGCCCTGAGCACTTTGATAAGCTCGAGCAAGTTCGAGCTCCCAATCGGCCGATTCGTTCGAGTTTCCTGATGCCGCCGGATTTTCGCTTGCCATTGGCGAACCCTCTGGGGTGGTTTCCCCTGTTGAGTTAGGATCTTGATCTTGCTGTTTTTCCTCGTCAATCATAAAAGCTGCGCGACAGAACCCTATCAATTCTAGCAGATACAGTTAACCCGGTAAATCTAGAGGACTCGAATTCACTGTGTATGGCACAATGTGAAAAGAGGAAGTCTCGCCCGATCTGGAGACATTGCTCAAAGCTTTCCATAAAATATTCAAAGCCCCGTTTAAATATTTAGGTATAATATTATTATGGCATTAATGGGGCAAACCCAACGTTTGTTGGTTCCTCATTTTTAATTAACGCGATCGCATTTACAACAATTTTTATAAGTCTATTTTGCTGTTAACTCTACTACAAAAATCCCCTATTATGAGTCTGGATGTTCCAAGGTTTACTTAAAACGATAGGGACTTAAAGTTATCAGCGGTCAGGCTGTTTTAGTCGCAAGATGACGCTGGCTTTTTTCACCATTTGCTGAGTTTCCCAAGTCGGGAGAAAGAGGAATTTGTATTGAGTGAGTAAGTAGTTAGCTCTGTGCTTGTGTAACTCCGATACTAGGTTGTTAATCCTGATGCGAATTGGGACTAGGGTTTTTGTGATTCGATAACGCCGAACTGGCTTGATGTCTAGATTTGTTTTCATTCAAATTATAGACAGTAGCTGTCTGGCGGAGGCGATCATGTTTAGATGAGATTGATATCTAACTTGCCTATTTCCAAGATTTCTGAACCGTCAAGCTTAGGTCACAAAGGTTCGGACACTAGGGTAGAATCAAAGTAATATTTACTGACCCAAAACTAGAGTTGCTCAAAATTTGCCCTGGGGGCTCATGCAGCCGACGATCGGGCAGTGACCGATCGCAGATAATTAATCAAAATATATTTCAAAAGGGCGATCGAGGCTTTCGTAAAAGCTATCATCACAGAACATAGCTCATCTTTAATTTAGTACAGCTAACCGCGCCACCACGGGCGCTGTAATTTGAGCAAACAATTTGGGAAAATAGAATTAGCCTGGGAAGGGGACACACCCCGCCCCGCTTTTCTCTCCCGGTACGGGGAACCCCCAAGTGATGTGCCCTGACGCTATAACGAGAGTATCCCGCAAGTTAATCAGGTAAGTAAGCAACTTAGCACTCAACGAACAAGATTTGATTGCAAGCATCGGCAAATCCCTCCAAGGTCTCGTCAATTTGTGGACGAAGCTTAGAGGGGACTGCGAGCTTAAACTTGAGAGATAGGGATTGAGCAAGAAAATGATAGCTGATCCATAAGCAAAGAATACGGGGGTTAAAACCCCGCGTTGGTTTTCCTCTCAGCACTTTTTGTGACTGAGTTTCCCACCTATTGAGTGTTTTTTATGACTAGCACATCCCCGCTGCGCTCCACATCCATAGTTTCTGTGAGCCAATTTACTCCGGCTATCACCAAGATGATTCAGTCGGGTTACGTCAACGGCGAGCAAGTGAAGCAAGCTCTAGTTGATAGCCGGAACTCCGGCAAGCGGTTGACGGAGGTATTAGAAGCACTTACGGGGCAGCCGTTGCCTCCAGAATTGCTGCGACTTTACAAGAAGCAGCAGATGTTTGAACGGAAGATAGTCTACGGGGTTGAAGCATTTGACCCGGAGATGAGCGAAATGTCTAACGAGCAACTCGGAGTTATGCTCGATGCGTTGAAGATTTCGATCGACATTTGTCACCAAGGTCGGTTTTTACCAGTAGCGAAGACTGAAACTGAGCCGGCGGCGGTTTTAGTGGCAATGGTAGATCCCGACAACCTCAACGCCATAGAAGATTTGCGGCGGATTTTACAGCCTCACGGCTTGGCTTTGCAGCGACGGGTGATTACGCCGGACGACTATCAGGACATAACTTCTACCTATCAAGACGAACAAGTTAAGAGGGAAGCTAAAAAAGCTGAAATCGAAAAGCAGAGAAAGATGGATCTAGGGGAGGGAGATTTTGGCGAGCTCTCGCTAGAAGAGGAGAGTAGCGACCAAGAAGACCTCGCTAACACCTTGGACGATGCTGAGGCGGCTCCGGTAATTAAGGCCGTCAATATCATTTTGGCTAAAGCTTTGTCGGAAAAGGTGTCTGACATCCACGTAGAACCTCAAGAAGAGTTCATGCGGATTCGGATGCGGAAAGACGGGGTGCTGCAAGAGTATTTCCGGTTTCCCAAACAGGTAGTCGCATCGATTACCGCTCGTTTCAAGATTATTGCCAACCTGGATATTGCCGAACGCCGACAAGCTCAAGACGGCCGCATCCGCCGGGTATTTGAGGGACGCACGGTCGATTTCCGGGTGAACAGCTTACCTTCGCGGTACGGCGAAAAAATCGTGCTGCGGATTTTGGACAGTTCCAGCACTCAGTTGGGTTTGGGTTTGTTAATCTCCGACGAAGAAACTCTGGCTTTAGTGCGAGAAAGTGCTAGTCGTCCGTTCGGACTGATTTTGGTGACGGGGCCGACGGGTTCGGGCAAGTCAACTACTCTGTACTCGATTCTGGCGGAACGGAACGATCCGGGGGTTAATATCAGTACGGCGGAAGACCCGATCGAATATGCTTTGCCAGGAATTACCCAATGTCAAGTAATTCGGGAAAAAGACTTGACTTTTTCCAACATTCTGCGGGCATTTTTGAGGCAAGACCCTGACGTGATGCTGGTGGGGGAAACGCGGGACACGGAAACGGCAAAAACGGCTCTGGAAGCTGCTTTGACGGGACACTTGGTGCTGACGACGCTGCACACGAACGACGCGGCCGGGTCGATCGCCCGTTTGGCCGAAATGGGCGTAGAACCGTTCATGGTTTCGGCCGCTCTGTTGGGCGTTTTGGCTCAGCGTCTGATGCGGCGCGTTTGCGACAAATGCTGCATTCCTTACCAGCCTACTGCCGCAGAACTCGGCAAGTACGGTCTGTCGCCTTCTAAAGAAATTGATCTCACTGTTTACAAAGCCAACACTATACCGCTGGAGGAAAGGAAGGAACTCGCAGAACGCGAGCAACTTTGTCGGAAGTGCGGCGGCCTAGGCTACAAAGGACGGGTAGGGGTTTACGAATTCCTGAAGAATACTGAGCGGCTTCAAACTCTGATCACTCAAGGAGCTCCCACAGAGCAAATTAAGGAAGCAGCAGTAGAAGAAGGGATGAAAACCTTGTTGGCTTACAGCTTGCAGTTGGTGCGGGAAGGCGCGACTACTTTTGAAGAAGTCGAGCGGGTGACGTTTACAGACTCTGGGCTGGAGGCTGAAATGAAAGCAAAAAGCAAGCAGGGACTTACCTGCAAAACTTGTCAGGCGCAATTGAAGCCGGAGATGCTGGATTGTCCGTACTGCTTGACACCACGCTTTTTGGATTGATTCAGCAGTTAACTGTTGACTGTTAACTGAGCTAGATTGGTCAATAACTATCAATTTGATCGAGGAGAGGTATCTATGGGTCTGATGATTGAAGACGTACTGGAGTCCCTGGTAGAGCAAGGGGGTTCGGACATACACATCCAAGCGGGCGCGCCTATATTCTTCCGAGTCAGCGGTAAACTAACTCCTCAGACTCAATACGGCGACATTCTGTCTGCTGAGGAAGTGCAGATCCTGATTTTCCAAATGCTCAACAATATGCAGCGCAAGCAGTTGGAAATGGAGTGGGAACTCGACTGCGCTTATGGTGTTCGGGGATTGGCTCGGTTTCGCGTTAATGTCTACCGGGAGCGGGGTGCTTGGGCTGCTTGTATGCGGGCTCTGGCTTCTAAGATCCCTAATGCAGATGCTTTAGGCGTGCCGCAGATTTTGCGGGATCTGACGGAAAGACCCAGGGGTATGCTGTTGGTGACGGGACAAACAGGTTCCGGGAAGACTACTACGATGGCGGCGTTGTTGGATCTGGTCAACCGGACGCGGGCGGAACATATTCTAACAGTTGAAGATCCGATCGAATATGTGTTTCCTAATATCAAGAGTTTGTTTCACCAGCGCCAAAAGGGCGAAGATACTAAGAGCTTTGCTAATGCGCTGAAAGCTGCTTTGCGCGAAGATCCTGATGTAATTCTTGTGGGGGAAATGCGGGACTTGGAAACGATCGGTCTGGCAATTTCGGCGGCAGAAACGGGTCACATGGTGATGGGAACGCTGCACACTAATTCGGCTGCTGCAACGATCGATCGGATTTTGGACGTGTTCCCGCCCATTCAACAACCCCAAGTTCGCGCCCAGGTGTCTAACTCTTTGGTGGGAATTTGCAGCCAAAATTTGGTAATAAAAGTTGGGGGCGGCCGCTGCTGCGCTATGGAAATCATGGTAAATACTCCAGCTATGGCTAACTTGATCCGGGAGGGCAAAACTCCGATGATTTACTCCCAAATCCAAATGGGGGCAAAATTGGGTATGAGGACGATGGAAATGGCCCTCGCTGAACTTTACAAGAGCGGTAAAGTCACTTGGGAATCGGCAATGGCCAAGGCTTCTAAGGCTGACGAACTCGAACGCTTGATCGGCCCGGCACCTGTTGGTAGCGCCCCGGTAAAAGCTCATTAATTCCGTCAGCAGTCATTAGTCATTAGTTATAAGTCATTGGTCAGTTGTCAGTTGGCCGTTGACCGTTGTTATTAATTATGGGTAACAACTAACAACTAACAACTGACAACTGACAACTGACAACTGACAACTGACAACTAAGTTTTAATAAATTTTCAGAGGTGAGCTGTGGCTACCAACGTTATCCGCCAAAAACCGAAAGGTGGCTTTGATTTCAGTAAGATTCAGGAGCAAATTGAATATAACCTTACCAGTCTTACTGTTAAGGATATGGCTATTTTTGCTCGTCAGTTTGCGGCTATGTTTAATGCAGGGGTGGCGATCGTTCGATGCCTTTCCGTGCTGCACGAGCAGTGTTCTAATGCTAAGCTGAAGCGAGCGCTCAGGAGCATGAATGCTGACGTGCAGGAGGGGATAAACTTGGCAGAGGCGATGGCTAAGTTTCCTGATGTTTTTGACCAACTGTTTATCAGTATGGTGGCGGCGGGAGAAGTCGGGGGGGTACTCGATGAAACCCTAGACCGTCTGGCCGTGATGATGGAAAAAAATCACAAGACGGAAGCCGAAATTAATTCGGCTATGTCTTATCCGAAGACGGTGTTTTCTATCGCGATCGTGATTTTTTTCGCAATGACCATATTCTTGCTACCAACTTTCGCTAAAATCTTTAAGGATATTGGTGCAGATTTGCCAGCATTTACGTTGTTTATGTTGGCAATTAGTGCATTTTGTACGGCTTGGCCTCCCATTCAACAGATAACTGTTATTGGGGTAATTATAGCGCTAAAAATTGCCTTCGATATGTACTACAAAACTCCCATAGGTCGCCTACAAATTGATAGGATTGCGATGAAGTTGCCGATTTTTGGAGATTTGATCGAAAAATCTGCTGTGGCTCGGTTTTGCGTGATATTTGGGTCACTAACGCGATCGGGCGTGCCGATTCTCAATTCTTTGGAAATTGTGCGAGATGTGGCGGGAAATCAGGCGATATCTAATGCGATCGAATATGCGAGACAGGAAATTCAAAGCGGCGGCATGATCAGTATTGCTTTGCAAGAACAAGCTGTTTTTCCGTCTTTGGCCATTCAAATGATGGCAATTGGCGAGGAGACAGGGGAACTTGACAAGATGCTGATGAAAGTTGGCGCTTTCTACGAAACGGAAGTGGAAGAAGCAGTAAAAGGACTTACCAGTATGCTAGAACCTCTGATGATTGTGGTCGTCGGTGGTATCGTAGGTTCGATTTTGCTGTCGATGTATCTGCCAATGTTCGCAGTGTTCCAGAAGCTGTAAAAAAGAGCTAATTAGTTATTAGTTATTAGTTATTAGTTAGTAGCAATTAACGCATAACCAATGACTATTTCAATCTTTCCCAGGCTCTGCCTGGGCAGACTTTTGGAGGAGGCATAGCCTCGATTAAAAGGAGAAAACAATTTGGAGGCAGAGCCTCCAAATCTTCATTACCAGGGTCTTCCCATTGGTGACAAGTTACGAAAATGTCACAAAAGTCAAGTAGGATAGGCAGACAGATTTAACTGCTGCCTAATCCTGGCTTTACGCTCCGAGGTAAACGCATCTTAATTTGAACCCCAAATATGCTACAGTTAAATCCGAATAAATTTAAATTTAGTTATTGTAGTTGATGGATGCTATCAATGGCAAAAGGTTTTACTCAAACTTTAACTCACCAACCAAAACAAACAGATTCATTGCCTTCGGTGAATATATTAAATGGCAGATTTTTAGAATATTTTGCCAATTTGAACGACCCCAGAATAGAAAGAATAAAAAAAGTTACTCAGAGATATTACAGGGTAATCGCATCTTAATTAACGTATAATGGCGAGGGAAATTTTTCAAAGATTTGACAGCATCATTCAAGGGCAGCTCGTAAACTAAGTAATGAAAATTGAGTGTGATAATGAGAGCCTGCTAAGCACGCTCGCTGGGGTTCCACCTAGTTGATTTATCTCCATCACGTGATATTCCCTAGGGCGTGTTTTCAAACTATAACCACAACAGAATGCAGGCGATCGTAATCATGGCTGTATAATTGGCAGCCAGCTTATCATATAGAATAGCGATCGGACTCCATTGCTTGAGTCGCTTGATAGGACGTTCCACAATGTTCCGTTGGCGCTAGATTTGACGGCAGCCTTTTTCCATCTGCCTGAGTGAGGGATACCTGCCGGGAGTCCATTCCCAGTTTAACTGCTTGTTGGTCGCCGATCCCGTCTCCACCGCAGCCCTGCCTCTGGCAGGTGCATTTTATGTCATTTGTCAAGTACAATTTATACCAAATTATATCCGATTACCTGCACTAATAACCAATAAATATGGTTCACTTTAACGTTGCATTTCAACACTTTAATTCCTTCACCGACATTACCCTATCCCTGGCGAAAACTTTACACCAAATGGGAATTCCTATTTCTGTCGAACCTTCAACGATAGCCTCTCATCTCAGCCGCAATTCGACAGCAGAAGAAAACGACCTGCTAGCGAAGTGGATGAACACCACACCCTCAGATTTATTTCATATCAAATGGTCTCATTATTGGAAACCTTATTTTTTAAAAGAACTCAACGGACATCTCAACTTAGAACTTTTTGCAATCAATTACGAATTCGCCAAAAACCATGATGATTATGATTACTGGATTTACGATGCTGTTAACACTTCATCCCACAAGCTAGCAGTCAGCCAATATTCTAAAAACGTTTTAATAAAAGCTGGCTGTCCGGCGGCTAACGTATCAGTTATGCCTCTAGGTTTCAATCCTTTAATCTCGCAACTATATTTTCCCAGACCGCAAAAAACCCAAAAAGATGTAAAGTATATTCTGCACATGACCAATTCTTTTGATTTATATAGATTTGGCACGGATCTGGCTATTCAAGCTTTTTGTGAAGAGTTTAAAGATGATTCTAACGTAGAGTTAATTATCAAAGATGGCGGCAAAAATCCTGATGTTATAGTGGAACATCTCGTAAATATCGAAAAACAATTCGGCAAGTTCAAGTCAAAAGTTCAGGTAAAGCCTAAATTTTGTACTAAAGCAGAATTAGCTGATTTATACTTGTCAGCAGATGCTTTTTTAGCTCCGTTTCGTGGCGAGGGTTTTGCGATTAAAATTTTGGATGCCTTTGCAGCAGGTTTGCCCGTTGCTATGACTATGTACGGCGGCCCGACTGAGTACGCCAATGCTGATAACTGCTATCCCATTGCTTACGATCTAATTCCCGTGGGAAAGTGTTACGATACTGAGTATCTAAAAATCAGAAATGCTCCTCATTGGGCAGAACCCAATGTTCAGTCTGTTCGCGAACAGTTGCGAAAAATTGTTGAAGACCCGATGCGTTTTCATGTAGCTCAAAAAGCTAGAGAGACGGCGGATTTATTTAATTGGGAAGCTGCCGCTCAAAAATTGCTAAGATTAATGCGAAAGTTGTTTTAGGATCAGAAATTATGGGACTCGAACGCAAAATGTTTAGGGGAATGTTTTCAGCAGGGGAGGTGGTACGATTAAAACAGCCTTGTTTTACTCCCGGCCGATTGTTTGAGCCAGGAAAATATAACGCTGATGAGTTGCCGGATATCGCTTTTGATATGGGTTTGGTAGACCATTTGCCACCAGTCAAAGGCAAAAGTTCAGAAAGTCTCAATGTTCAGAACCCGCCAGATCAAAACCTTGAGGACTAAACTCCCGTTTGCAGTAATGAGTTCAGTCCTAAAAATCCCCGTTTGTAGTAAGGACTTTAGTGCTCAAATTAAAATAAATAATCAAAGACTCAAGTCCTGACTGCCAAAAAGATAAAGCCCATTTAATCATTTTGCTCTATCTGGGCAATTAACTCTTTCAAAACTTGACTAGCTTTATCGTTCTCAATCTGACAAGTTCCGGCATTCTGGTGGCCACCACCCCCATATCTTAACATTAACTCCCCAATATTAGTTTGAGAAGTTTTGTTAAAGATTGACTTGCCAACTGCGAAAACAGTATTTTGTTGTTTCAGTCCCCAAAGTACGTGAATTGATATATTGCATTCGGGGAACAAAGCATAAATTACAAAACGATTACCCGCATAAATCACATCTTCGTTACGCAAATCCAAAACAACTAAATTATTATATACTTGGGCGCAGCGCTGTATTTGCTCTTTAAACTTTTCTTCTTGCTCGAAGTAGAGGTCTACTCTTTCTTTCACATCAGGAAGCTGCAAGATTTCCTCGATGGTATGATTTTTGCAGTAATCGATTAACTGCATCATTAACTGATAATTGGAAACCGTAAATTCTTTAAACCTTCCCAAGCCGGTTCGGGCGTCCATTATGAAGTTTAACAGCACCCATTCTTGCGGATGCAGAACCTCTTCTTGGGAAAATTGAGC
Organism: Microcoleus sp. B6-A1; assembly: GCF_036705085.1. Classification (NCBI taxonomy): domain Bacteria; kingdom Bacillati; phylum Cyanobacteriota; class Cyanophyceae; order Oscillatoriales; family Microcoleaceae; genus Microcoleus; species Microcoleus sp. B6-A1. The sequence continues at coordinate 70,188 of NZ_JAUBTU010000020.1, read as the reverse complement.
GGAATCTGATTTGTCAACGGCCGTCATCATCGCCTCAGAAATATCAGGAAACTTTGCTTGGCCTCCATAATATTTGTACAATACCCTAGCAGCAGAAGCTGCATAGGGATCGATGATGTGGTTAATTTTGATTTTCTCGTGTCTAAGAGTTTCGCTGAAATGGTGATCGAAAGCTAGATGAACTCCCTCAACATAGGGTAAATTGGTGCTAATATCGTTATTTGTTATTTCGATTTTCCCATCCTGCATATCTTTAGGATGCACGAATTTAATCTCGTCGATCATATCGAGTTCTTTGAGCAAAACTGCACAGACAAGACCGTCAAAATCGCTGCGGGTGACTAATCTGTATTTTTTAGTGAGTGGCATATGCTTCTGTGATAGGGAGGAACTGATCACCAGCTAATATAACGTATTACCCGATCGCTGGACAATATGAACACAGACCCTTACGCTTGGATAGAGAAGGCCCTGGACACAGTTCGCCGTGCCGATTGGTATCGATCGCCACAATCGATCGAAAGTTCCCCTGGGCCTGTGGTAAAGTTAGCAGGCCACAGGCTGATTAACTTTGCCAGCAACGATTATCTGGGACTTGCCGGCGATGACAGGTTAATCCAAGCTGCTATGGCTGCAACTAAGGAATTTGGTACGGGTGCGACGGGTTCGAGGTTGGTCAGCGGACACCGCGATTTGCACCGACAGCTAGAACAAGCTATTGCTAATTTAAAACAAACTGAAGATGCTTTAGTATTCAGTTCGGGATATTTGGCGAATCTAGGGGCGATCGCATCCGTTGTCGGCAAGCGCGATTTGATATTATCTGACAAGTACAACCATTCGAGCCTGAAAAACGGAGCCGCACTCAGCGGTGCAACAGGCCTAGAGTACAGTCACTGCAATCTTGAGGATTTAAAGGCAAAGCTAGAGCAAAATCGCGCAAGGTACCGCAAGTGTTTAATTATTACCGATAGCGTCTTTAGCATGGATGGGGACTTGTGTCCGCTGCCGCAGTTGTTGGCTGTGGCCGAAACCTTTAACTGCATGGTATTAGTAGATGAAGCTCACGCTACAGGAGTTTTCGGTGCTAGCGGTGCCGGTTGTGCAGAACATTTCGGGTGTACGGGAACACCGCTGATTCAAGTGGGGACACTCAGCAAAGCTTTGGGAAGTTTAGGTGGTTACGTTGCGGGCTCTGCTGCTTTAATTGATTTTCTGCGTAATCGAGCTGCGAGTTGGATTTATACTACAGCATTGACGCCTGCTGATGCGGCGGCTGCTTTGGAAGCTGTGAGGATTGTACAGCAAGAACCAGAACGCCGAGTTCGGTTGCGACAAAATATCGAAACTTTCAAATATTGCGCGATTACCAATCACCAATTACCAATTAGCAATTCCCTCTCCCCAATTTTCACTCTTCCGTTAAAAGATGCAGCCTCCGCTTTAACAGTGGGCAGCAAACTCAAGGAAATGGGTATTTTTGCTCCGGCGATTCGGCCTCCGACTGTAAGCGTGAGTCGAATTCGGATTTCGCTGATGGCAACTCACGAGCTCGCACACCTTCAGCAGTTGGTAGAGGCGCTGCTGCAAGTTTGGAGTTTTGAGTAAATGTTGGGTACGTACCGCGCACCGCTTGACTAAATGTAAATGTTGGGCATCGGGCATCGGGCATCGGGCATCGGGCATCGGCCTAATGACTACTGACTACTGACTAATGACTTCTGATTGTCAAGATATCGCTATTGACTTATGACCAATCTTATACAGGAGTTTGGTCGATCGGTCAACAACTGTAAATTTTTTGTAAATTTAGATACTTTTTGGAATTTAGCGCTATATTAGAGAAGTAGCAGGTACACCAAATTTAATATAAGGAACGTCCACCATGAACACAAATCGTCAAAACGTAAAAAAAGTAGCAGAAACCCACCGCGCTAACATTCACAAGCAACTGATGCACCGCATAGAAGTAGCGAGATCCAGTGGCAATCAAGATTTGGTTCGGGTGCTTGAAGAGGAAATGAGACAGCTTTAAAAAAGCTGCAACTAGAATTTGCCCGTAGTTTGGTTTAGAGGGTTGTGCGAGAAATGCAGAATTCCGGCAACCACTACCTGTGAAGTTTTGACTCCTCTCTTAGTTGGTAGGAAAAATCCCGGTTTCTTCAAGAAACCGGGATTTTTTATTGAGAAGGAAGAAGAAAGAGGGAACACTCCTGCACGCACAAACTCTATCTGTAGAGTGCGCCTCGTCCCAAAAAGATTTGCCAAAAATAGAATGTTATGTCGGTAAGTTGAATCAGATATTTATGAATTTGCTGAGCAATGCGATTCATGCCTTGAATTGCTATGACCAAAAACGCACCTCGGAGCAAATTAAAAATGACCATAGTACGATTACGATTTGTACTTATATGCTGAATTAGGATGGGGTAAGAATCGGTGTGAAAGACAATGGGCTGGGAATAACAAGGGAGGTAAGAACCCATCTATTTAGTCCTTTCTTTACAACTGAACCTGCGGGTCAAGACACTGGTTTGGGATTATTTGATTACCTATCAGATTGTGGTGGAGAAGCGCGGCGGAGATTTGAAGTGTTTATCACAGCCAACAGAACGGGGTGCATAATTTGTGATTGAGATTCCCATTAGGCAGAATAATCGGGTAGATATGAAAGAAACTTAAGGGGAATTAAACAAAAAATTAGGGGAAAGCCTGGTAAAGTCTATAGCAATCCTAAATGGTTATACTCGTTACCACGCTCTGCCTGGTAACGCATATCCGGAGGAAGAGCCTCCATAGTCTGGGCCGAGGCAGAGCCTCGCTTACATCGGTTCCCAGGCAGAGCTTGGGAACCAGTTAACCAGTTATTGAAACTGATGCGAGGATTGCTATATAATCGCGATCGCACTTCCCCAATTTCTCTGTAATTTCTGAAGTCTCCCAAACACCGAACGACCTCGCTGAAGCCCTCAATAGTAGATTTTCAGTGGTTTGTCAACTTGTCAGTGTCCCGCACTGGTTAAGGTGAGGCGTGAGGGCGCGAGCACGCCTTCACCATGTGCCAATTGCGTAAGTCTTGAACTAATGACTAATGACTAATGACTAATGACTAATGACTAATGACTAATGATTACCTTCCTCCGACTACAACATTTTTAATCCGCAGATGGGGGCCGCCGACGCTTACGGGTAAACCACTCTGGCCATTTTTACCGCAACCGCCGTAGGCATAAACCGAGTCGTTTCCTATAGACTCAATATCCTTTAACGTCTGAAATACATTGCCACTTAAGGTGACATCGCTCACGGGTTCGGCTAATTTGCCGTCGCGAATCATGAACCCTTGAGCCGCCGCAAAGGTAAACATTTCGCCGTTGGTTTGTCCTCCCAACATCCGCACTGCATAAACTCCTTCGTCAATGTCGGCAACCATTTCGTCAAAAGAATGTTCGCCAGATTCGATCGCAGTATTAGTCATCCGCACCAAAGGCATAAAAGTAGCGCTCAAAGCCCGGGCATTTCCCGTCGGACTTTCGCCCATTTTGCCCGCAGTCTCGCGATTGTGCATCCGAGCGGCTAAAACTCCATTTTTAATTAAATGCTTGCACTGAGCCGGCACGCCTTCGTCGTCGTATTTCAAAGTTCCGGGTAATCCCGGCACAGTTGCGTCGTCAATTACATTTAATTGTTCGATCGCCACAGGCTTGCCCAAAGTCAACAATTCCTGCATTTTTGGGTTTTCGTAAATGCCGTCTGCTTCCGACAAATGCCCGAAAGCTTCGTGAATAAAAACCCCCGACAAATAAGGGTCTAAAATCACCGGATACTGACCACCTTTCACCGATTTTGCCTCTAGTTGGCCTACAGCTCGAACGGCCGCACTCTTAACACGATCTTCAATATTTGTCAAGACATCGTAATCCGATCGCGAGTGAATCGACTCAAACCCTTGGCGGACGACACCGCCCTCGCCGCGGGCGATCGCTCCGAAACGCCCGGTCACGTCCAAGCGCTCTTGAGCGATGCAAGTCCCTTGAGAATTCACAAAATAAGTAATCCCAAATCTGTCGCTGTAACCGGCCATTGTCGTCTGAATTCGCGGGTCATAATCTAACAGCAACTGGTTGTAAGATTCGAGCAATTTCCGCTTTTCGGCTAGAGTAATAGAGCGCGGGTCGCGGCCCAATTCCACCGCTACATAATCTTGAATCGGGGTGACATCTGCTAGTAGAGTTTTTTCGCTACCAACCAAACGAGATTGCACTACAGCTTCTTCAATGCGGTCTTTTAACTCATCTAAACCGTTAAAAGTTACAAAACTCCAGCCACCTTTGTGACAGGCGCGGATGCCGCCGGCGAGACTAAAACTGCGGTTGACAGCATCTAACTGAGGGCCGCGAAAACTAATCGCAGTTGACTCGCTTTGTTCGAGGCGAACTTCTAGATAATCTACGCGATTGCGGTAAGGTGCGATCGCTTCCATCAACTGTTCTTGCATCAAATTGCCCCTATGAATGATTCGGCGTAGCGCTGAAAAAAATTATTGCTAACCTTATTTTAGCTAATAACTCGCGTCTTTCGGGTGCGCGTTCCCCCACCGCTCTGGTGCTGCAGCGCGCACCCTACCCGATAAATGGCGAGTCAGTCGATTTGAGATTTAAAACTTTGTCCACACAACTGATGATTAGAAGCTTGCCGATCGCCGACATTCGGCGGGCGCCCTAGAACACAAAAAACTCGCGCCCGCTTGCCAAAAGCCCGGTATCGCGGAAATCTTGCATCTGCCTAGAGAAATCAAACTAAACTAAATCTATCTAAAGACGTAAAAACATACCTTAACTGCCGGCCGATGGAATACTTTAAGGTTAAAAAATTCCAAATTTCACCGTATTTAGCAGCAATTTCGGCATCAATAGCAATTTTGGTCGGAGTTGGCATTTTAGATCGATCGGAACAGCGGCGGTTTTTTCACTACAACCGCGCTAGCACCCTCGATCGCCTCAGCACAGTCCGTTCAAAGCTGGAAGGCTCTTTGAATTCCCGCCTGTTTTTGATGCGGGGTTTGGGGGCTTACATTTCCAACAACCCAAACATCACCGAAGGCGAGTTTACAGCGACGGCGAGAATTCTGGTGGCACAGCAACCGGGCATTCGCGCCATAACTTTAGTTAAAGGCACGACGGTCGCTTACATTTATCCGCGGGATGGAAATGAATCGGCGATCGGAGTTGACTTGACGGCGCTACCCGAACAGCGGGAAATGGTCAAAGAGGTCATCCGAACCAGAAAAACTTTGCTAGCCGGGCCCGTGAAATTATTGGAGGGGGACGAGACTTTCATCAGCCGATCGCCGATTTTTCTCACACCCTCCGGTGCCGAGCCTGAAACAGGAGTTTACTGGGGCTTGACAGGTCTGATCATCGACAAAAATTCCATGATTGAGGAAGCAGGACTCAACGACTCCTCAGCGAAGCTGCAATACGCTCTGCGGGGCAAAGACGGTTCGGGAGCATCCGGGCCTGTGTTTTTCGGTGACGGGTCAATTTTTGAGCAGAATCCCGTGCTGCTGGAAGTGACTTTGCCCAACGGTTCCTGGCAGTTGGCAGCAATTCCGGCGGGGGGATGGCGTGCGAATTCGCCGTTTCGGGGGTGGCTGCTCTTTGGAGGCGGCTTGCTGGCTGTTTTCACCGGGGCGGCGGTATTTAGCTGGGTGTACGGCCGTGCGAAACTGCGGGAGAGCGAAGTTAAGTACCGGCTATTAGTTGAGAATGCTAACAGCATGATTGTGCAGTTAGACAGTGAAGGCAAGATTACTTTTTTTAACGAGTTTGCTGAAACTTTTTTCGGGTATTCAGAAGCAGAAATCATCGGCAAAAGTGCGATCGGTACAATTATACCGAAAACAGATTTATTTGAAAGTGACCTCGCGACAAAGATTCGAGACTGTTTGGCACAGCCGCAAAAATACTTCCAAAACGAAAATGAAAACATCCGCAGCAATGGAGAAAGGGTGTGGATAGCGTGGACAAATAAACCTTTACTAGATGCGAAGGGAAATGTGGCAGGACTGCTTTGTATCGGGACGGATATTAGCGATCGCAAACAAGCTGAAATCGCCCTGCAAGCTTCTGAAGCGGAACTGCGAGCTTTGTTTGCTGCCATGAACGATGTAATTTTTGAGCTCGATATTGAGGGACGGTTCCTGAAAGTTGCCCCGACCAATCCCCAATTATTGTACAAGCCGACTGCAGAATTTGTCGGTAAAAAAATTAACGATTTATTCGACCTAGAAAAGGGAGATTTTTTTTTGGAGCAAATTCGCACTGCCCTCGCTACAAATCAAACCTGTACTTTTGAATATAACCTGGAAATTGCTAGGGTACAAAAGTGGTTTGCCGCTACCATTTCACCAATGAAAGAAAACACGGCTCTGTGGGTGGCTCGCGACATTACAGAGCGCAAGCGAGCTGAAAATTGGTTAACGGGTCAGAAACAAATTTTAGAAATGATTGCTAAGGGCGCTCCTCTGGGCGATACTTTAAATACTTTAGTTAAACTTATCGAGCAGCAATCTAGAGATGTCATCGGTTCGATATTGCTTCTAGCCCCAGATGGCGAACATTTACTACACGGAGCCGCGCCCAGTTTGCCCGACAGTTACAATGCGGCTATTCATGGCATAGCTATCGGCCCGGATGTCGGTTCCTGTGGCACTGCTGCCTTTAACCGCCAACAGGTGATCGTTACAGATATTGCCAGCGATCCTTTGTGGAAAAATTATCGAGATTTAGCCTTTAGTTTTGGACTGAGAGCTTGCTTGTCAACTCCTATTTTCTCATCTCAGAGTCAAGTTTTGGGAACTTTTGGAATATATTATTCCCAACCGCGTAGCCCTCATTTTTTTGAGCTGCAATTGATAGAGGCGGCGATGAATTTAGCAGGAATTGCGATCGAACGCAACCAAGCCGAAGAAAATCTCAAACAGCTCAATCAAGAACTCGAAAAGAGAGTAAAACAGAGAACAGCTCAATTGATGCAAACTGAAGAACGCTGGCAGTTAGCACTCAAAGGCAACAATGACGGCATTTGGGACTGGAACTTGCAAACAGGTGAATTTTTTGTTTCCGATCGCTTTAAGGAAATCACTGGTTACGAAGATAGTGACATTAGCGATTACAATAAGACATGGAATACGAGTTTACATCCCGATGATTTAGTGATTTCTCAGCAACTTCTTCAAGAACACTTGGAGAGAAAAACCCCGCATTACATCACTGAATACCGCTTGTGGTGCTACAACAGCGCCTACAAATGGATATTGAGTCGGGGACAAGCTTTGTGGGACGCATCTGGAAAAGCAGTCCGCATGGTTGGTTCAATTACTGACATTACTGAGCGCAAACAAGCAGAGGAAGCACTGCGGGAAAGCGAGGCAAAATTCCAAAAGCTGTCTGCTAATGTGCCGGGAATAATTTATCAATTTTTGTTGCGTTCAGATGGCTCTTTCAGTTTTCCTTACATAAGTGCTGCTTGCCGAGAACTTTTTGAGTTAGAACCAGAAGATGTTCTGAAAAATGCCGTTTTGGTCACAGATTTGATTCATCCCGAAGACCGCCAAAATCATGACAAATTTGTTGCTATTTCAGCCCAGAATCTGCAACCTTGGGAGTGGGAAGGACGGATGGTGCTGCCCAACGGCAACATTCGTTGGTTTCAGATAAATTCGCGTCCTGAAGCTAAGGAAAACGGCGATATTCTTTGGGACGGCATCGCCGTTGATGTTACCGATCGCAAACAAGCTGAATTAGCATTGCAAGAAAGCCAGCAGTTTATTCAAAAAGTAGCGGAGGCTACTCCCGGTATTTTGTATCTCTACGACTTGGAAGAACAGCGAAATATCTACACTAATACTTCACTGTTCGGGCTTTTGGGATATACCCTTGACGACATTACAGCGATGGATTCGTCACTCATGCCTCAGTTAATCTACCCCGAAGATTTGCCTAAAATTGTGGAACATCACGCGAGCTTTGCAGAAGTTGAAGATGGCGAAACTAGGGAAATTGAGTACCGGGTACGGGGAGCATACGGTCAATTGTTGTGGCTGCAAAGCCGGGATACTATTTTTAGTAGGAATGCGGAGGGTCAGGCTAAGGTAATAATTGGAGTTTCCCAGGATATTACGACTCGCAAGCAAGCAGAGGAAGCACTGCGGCAAAGCGAGGAACGAGAAAGAGAAAAAGCCAGAGATTTAGAGTCAGCTCTGCGGTCATTGCGCTCTACTCAAACTCAACTCATTCAAACAGAAAAAATGTCTTCATTGGGGCAATTAGTTGCCGGGATAGCTCACGAAATTAATAATCCCGTTAACTTCATTCACGCTAACATTGATTATCTCAACCAGTATACAAAACAGTTGCTAGATCTGGTGACTCTTTACGAAGATGAGTATCCCGAACCTAATTCAAAAATTGTCGATCGCATTCAAGAGATAGATTTGGATTTCATGGCTGAGGATTTAAGAAAAGTTATGGGTTCGATGCAGGTAGGAAGCGAGCGCATCCGGCAAATTGTATTGTCCCTCAGAAATTTTTCGCGACTGGACGAATCGGCAATGAAGCCAGTGGATATTCACGAGGGAATTGAGAGCACTTTGTTAATTTTGCAGCACCGCTTGAAGAGTCGGGACAGCCGCCCGGAAATTGAAGTAATTAAGGAGTTTGGGAAACTGCCGCTGGTGGAGTGCTATGCGAGCCAACTGAATCAGGTGTTTATGAATATTATTGCTAATGCAATTGATGCTATTGAAGAACAATATCAAAAGTTATCCGTTCGGGAAGCAGATACGAGTGGCCGGATTTCTATTTGCACTGGTGTAACGCCCCAGAACACTGTGATAGTGGAAATTTCGGACAATGGTACGGGCATTCCGCAGGGGATAGTGGATCGAATTTTTAACCCGTTTTTTACTACGAAAGCTGTGGGGAAGGGTACGGGGTTGGGAATGTCTATCGCGCACTCGATTGTGGTGGAAAAGCACAAGGGTAAGATTGAGTGCATTTCTTCCATAGGATGCGGAACAACTTTTAAGATTGAGATTCCGATCGACAAAGTGTATAAATAGTAGGGTGCGCCAGTTGATTTGAGATTTGAGATTTGAGATTTGAGATTTGAGATTTGAGATTTGAGATTGACTCCGCAGTGGTAGGGTGGGTCAGTCGATTTGAGATTTGAGATTTGAGATTTGAGATTGACTCCACAGTGGTAGGGTGCATCAGCAGTTCTTGATTTTCAGGCGCAGCGCCCCGAGCCAGAGGCTAACTCACCCTGCAAGTTAAGGACTAAAATAGACGGAAGCTGCGAATGAAGCGGTGCTGCATCAAACCTTTAATTGTATAAAAATTGACATGATGGGATTAATCCTGGAAGCCCTGCAAGCAATGGGACACAATGTCCGCTGGATGTCTTGGAATTTGTTTTTGGGTTTAGTACCGCTGGGCCTGAGTTTTTGGCTGTTCCGCAAACCTCGATCGCGCTGGCTGCTGTGGGGTACGGGCTTTCTCCTAGGCGCTACTTTTTTGTCCAGTACGCGCCCTGTTTTTGCGTATCTGAGGCACATAGTGCAAGATGTGGGCAAAACTTACGTTTTGGGGGCGATCGCCATTACACTCGCATTGATGGCTGTAGACATCTGGGTACTGCGGCAGCGCGGAGTTCGCTCTCTCCGCTGGTGGGGCGGTTTTTTCTGGTTTATCGGATTTTTGCCGAATGCGCCCTACGTTTTGACGGATATCATTCACCTGATCCGCCAGATTAAAGAGGGGAACTCGGTGTGGATTGTGACTCTAGCTTTGATCCCGCAGTATCTAGCGTTTATGCTGGCAGGGTTTGGGGCTTACGTGCTGTCGGTGATGAATTTGGGTTACTATTTGAAGCAACAGGGTTGGAGTAAATTTATCCTGGCAACGGAGATAACTATACACGCACTTTCGGCGATCGGCATTTATTTAGGGCGATTTATCCGCTTCAACACTTGGGACATTCTGACTAACCCCGATGCCCTGGTTAACAGTGTAATGAACGATTTGATAGGCAAGCGTCCGGTTTTAGTAATGGCTGTCACTTTTGTAGTAATTGCTGTTTTGTATTGGCTAATGAAACAAGTAATTTTAGGGATTAGCCAACGATTTTATAGGAGCCAATTGCAGTCGGACTTGGCCGGCGATAGCGCAACTTCTTCCAGCTAGAGCGATTTGAGATTTGAGATTAAAGAATTGATTCAACAGATGAATATAAGAGCTTGAACTAAGCTCCCAAATTTTTGGTCTCCACCAGTTAACTCGGAAAACAAGTTTCCGTCTGTGGGTGAGACAAATTTTTTCGCGAAACTCCGACATAAATTACTGCTGCATTTTGTCACAAGACTTGATATGTTAGAACAGTAAAAGTAGTTTTGTAAACAGCAAAGATGAATCGATTTGACCGTCAGTTGTGGCAGAGATTTATTGCGATCGCTCAGCCTTACTTTTATCCTTTAGAGCCTGGGGGAGGCAGGGTATTTTTGGGATTAGTGGCGCTGTTGTTGATATTTCTCTTCGCTGCGATGTTTGTGCTCGTCAGTGCTGTATGTTTGGGTACTCAAGTTTTATTTCCAGAGGCTTTTAACGGGGTGGCGGCTGGCTTAGCTACTTTGATTAAAGGAATTATCTACTCACCGACAATTGCGATCGTTGGTTTAATGCTAATCCTACCGCTGGCTGCTTTTGTTTTTTTCAGAAGCAAGTTGATACCGCGCTGGAAGCAGTGGCTAATGTTAGCTCTGCTGCTATTTTTGTCACTGTCTGTTAGCGGAATTAACGTAGTCATTAGCTATATTAGTAATTATTTTACGACCGCACTGGCTGAAAAAGATCAGATGACTTTTTGGCGGTTTATGTGGGTTTATGCTGGAGTTTTTATTATCGGTACCCCGATAGTGGTTATTTACAGCTATACCCAAGATAAACTGGGATTGTACTGGCGAGAGTGGATGACTGATAGTTTCCTGGGTAGTTATTTTCAAAACCGCGCTTATTACGAAATCAATTCTCAGAAGGAAATCGACAATCCCGACCAGCGGATTGCTGAAGATATCAAATCTTTCACTAGCACAAGTTTAGAGTTTTTGCTGCTGATATTGGGGGCAGTGATCGATATTATTTCTTTTACAGGCATTCTGTGGTCTATTTCCAAAGGTCTTTCGATCGGACTAATTATTTATGCTGTTTTTGGCACGACAGTCATGGTATTTTTTGGCAAAAGGTTGATATTTTTTAACTTCAATCAGCTCTCGAAAGAGGCTGACTTTCGCTATGGATTGGTTCACATTCGGGACAATGCAGAATCAATTGCTTTTTACCGGGGAGAAGCACAGGAATCTGTTCAGGTGAAACACCGATTTTTAGAAGCAGTTCGGAACTTCAATTTCCTAATTGGTTGGCAGCGGAATCTGGGATATTTTAGAGTTAGCTATAGATATGCAACTTATATTATTCCATCTTTATTCCTGGCTTCTATCTACTTTGCCGGTGAGATCAGATACGGCGATATTACTCAAGCTGAATTTGCTTTTCGTCAGGTTTCTGATGCCTTTTCTTTGGTTGTATATAGGATTGAAAGCTTGAGTTTCTTTGCAGCGGGAATTAATCGCTTAGCCACGTTTAATGAGTCTTTAAGAGATGAAAAAAGTGCGGTTCAACTAGACTCCCGAACAATCGATACAGTTATAAGTTCGCAATTGACACTGGAACACGTTACTTTAGATACTCCACACCATCAAAAGACTTTAATTAGCGATTTGTCGGTAGCAGTGCAGCCCGGTGAAGGACTGTTAATTGTCGGGCAAAGCGGTGCTGGGAAGAGTTCTTTGCTGCGGGCAATTGCGGGTTTGTGGGAATCGGGAACAGGTCGTTTGGCGCGGCCGGAATTGGGGGAAATGCTGTTTTTGCCACAGCGTCCTTATATGATTTTGGGTAGTTTGCGATCGCAACTTCTCTATCCCAACAGCAGCAGCGAGGTTGATGAGGAAAAATTGCGCCGCGTTTTGGCATCAGTAAATTTAGCAGATTTGCCGGACAGATTGGGCGGTTTTGATGCGGATTTAGATTGGGGTGAGATTTTGTCGCTGGGAGAACAGCAACGTTTAGGTTTTGCTAGATTGTTATTGACGGAACCGAGATACACTATTTTGGATGAGGCGACAAGTGCTTTGGATTTGAAGAACGAGCAACATTTATACGAGCAGTTGCAAGCCACTAAAACTACGTTTGTGAGTGTCGGCCACCGATTGAGCTTAGTGAAATATCACCAGCAGGTTTTGGAACTTATGGGCGATGGGAGTTGGCGGCTGCTTTCTGCCCAAGAATACCGCGCTAGTGCGACAAATTTTGTCTGATACAGCGCTGCTTTCCAACATTGTGAATTTACGCGCTTGTTGGTTCGCGGTGGGCTGTGGTGCGGTTGGAGATTTATGGTTTGGTGCTATAAATTAAGCGCCGCGCGTCCACTCTACAATAGGTTTTACGGGGAGGGAAATAGCAACAATTAATGCAGATTAACTCCCCGTTTCTCATACCATTTTAGATTAAAGGATTAAAGAATTGGGAATGACTGATTGTGTATTGGTTTGGAGCACGGGCCGAGAGTAGCAATTTTTTAAACTGGTATCACAATCGATAATTGGGTATAAATATCTAAAACGGCCCAAACAACAAAAAGCAAGCTGAACGTTGGTAGATTCGATTCAATTGCTCGCCTGCGAGAACTCACACAATATAATAGAAGATAGATTTTTAGTATAGACGAGATTCCTACCTTGACTACTCCGATTCCTCAAAACTTTGTGCAAACGATCGCCAAACAGCGCGGTGTCACAGATGCCGAGTTAGAAACTGTGTTTATGGCTCTCGACGGTCAATCTACAGCGACGATCGCCACCAAGCTTGGCATTAGCGACATCGCCGTTCGCAAAAGACTCGGCGAAGTTTACAAAAAGTTTCAGATCGGGGGGAACGGCCCTGGAAAGCTTTCGGAATTGAGGCATCAGTTGCTGTTTTCATACCACATCGATCAGGGAAGGAGCGATTTTAGTGGAGGTAAAGGCTCTCTATTGAAGATGGCCATCGGACACCGAGAGGAAGATTGGGGCCAAGCACCGGATGTTTCGGTTTTTTACGGACGGACTGAAGAATTAACTATTTTAAAGCAGTGGATTGTATCAGATAATTGTCGCCTAGTAGCGCTGCTGGGTTTGGCTGGTAGTGGCAAAACAACTCTGTCGGTGCAGTTGGCAAAACAGGTACAGAATGAGTTTGATTTTGTGATTTGGCGATCGCTGCGATCGACACCAGCACCATCCGACTTCCTAGGAAGCTTAATTCAACTTTTTTCTAATCAACAAAAACCCGATGTGCCGTTAGCGGAGCCCGCCCCTACGGGGGCTACGCCAACGAAGAGGATCGACCTCAACAGCAAAATTTCGCGATTGGTAGAGTATCTGCGGAAACACCGCTGTCTGGTAATTTTAGATGATTTTGAAGCGGTTCTCAGACCCGAAGAATTAGCGGGACACTACCGCGAAGGCTACGAAGGATATCGAGATTTAATCGTGCGACTGTGTGAGGTCAATCACAATAGCTGTTTACTGCTAGTTAGTTCGGAAGAGCCTACGGAACTGGCTTTGCTGACGGGAGAAAAAGTGCGGTCTTTAAAACCTGCTATTTCCGAGGAAATAGCGCGGGAAATTTTCCACGAAAAAGGTTTGTCGCCTCAAGATCGAGAGTTGGAAATCTTGTTATCTCGGTACGGAGGCAATCTGTTAGCATTAAAGATTGTAGCGACAACAATTAAGGAGTTTTTTGAGGGGAATGTTTTAAAGCTTTTGGAAGCTACGGCTTTATTTATTGAAGAACATATCAGCAATTTGCTCGCGCAGCAGTTCGATCGAATGTCGAGTTCTGAACAAGAGATTGCCTACTGGATTGCTATTGCTCAAATCCCGATTTCCCTGGCGACTTTGCGAGAGCAGATGTTGGTCAATTCATCGCTTTCAGATTTGCTGAAAAATCTCGATTCTCTGGGTCGTCGCTCACTGATTGACAAAATTAGTGAGGGCGGGGAAACTGTTTTTATGCTTCAGCCTTTGATCGTGCAATATGTGACCGACAGATTAGTCGATCAGATTAGAGCGGAGGTTTTGGAGACGGTTAAGACCCAAGGAATAGAAAGAATGAGGCTGTTGAAAACTCACAAATTGAGCATCAACATTGCTAAACGGAAAGGGGATAAAGGCGAACCAAGTAGCTCTATTTTAGCATTAGTAAAAAATCGGTTGCAAGTGTTGTTTTTGAAGACGACAGGCTTTGAAGAACCGCTAAAGATATTGAAGAAAGTTGCCTCTGATCTCGATGATAAATCGATTCTTGAGGTGGGATATGCTAGGGAGAATCTGGCGCAGATTATTTCAGAAATTCAGCGCTAAGAAAAAAGCGATCGCCCTTTGACAAAAGCGATCGCCCAATTTTCAACAAAAACAGAATTCGGTAAAATTATTTGACAATGCCAAAAACCGATGCAGATTCAGACCCTGTAATTTTGTCCAAAGCAGGCGATTTCTGAGCTTGGGCAATTTTGGGAACCAAAAGTTGATTCGCATAAATCCGAGGATTTTGTTGAGCAATTTGGATGTAAGATTGCCTGACTTCTGCGTTGACTGCGACAGTCTTGGCATCGTATACTTGCATCGCCATGTTGGGATAAAAACCAATGCCGACAATCGGTATCAAAAAGCAAAATGCGATCGCCACTTCCCGAGGTTTAGCATCAATAAACGCTGCATCACCCGGCAAAACGCAACTATTACCAAAACAAACCGCTTCATCCAGATTGTTTCTCTGATTCTGCAAATTTAGATCCTCAAGGTCGCAAGCCGCTAGGGTTCCACAGTTGTAAAATAACTGTCGCAGCATCGAGAGCAAATAAATCGGCGTCAAAATCAGTCCTACTGCCGCCAGGAACACTGTCACCGCGCGGAAAGAAGCGCTGTACATATCGCTAGTTGCGACGCCCACAAACACGGACAATTCGCTAGCAAAACCGCTCATTCCCGGGAGTGCCAAAGATGCCATAGCGCCTGCGGTAAACAAAGCAAACACTTTCGGCATGACTTTCCCAATCTCGCCCATCTCGTCCATGATCATTGTATGGGTGCGATCGTAAGTAACGCCAGCCAGGAAAAACAATACTGAGGCGATTAAACCGTGGGAAATCATTTGCAACAGCGCCCCGTTGATTCCCAAATCCGTGAAGGAGGCAATACCCAACAACACGAATCCCATGTGAGAAATCGACGAATTGGCTAAGCGACGCTTCATGTTCGATTGGCCGAAGGAATTCAGCGCGCCGTAGATAATATTTACTACGCCGAGCACCGCCATAATCGGTGCAAAGTAAACGTGTGCTTGGGGAAGAAGTTCCAAATTCAGCCGAATCAGTCCGTATCCGCCCATTTTCAGCAATACGCCGGCCAGAATCATCGACACGGGAGAAGATGCTTCACCGTGGGCATCAGGTAGCCAAGTGTGGAAGGGGAAAATCGCCAGTTTCACACCGAAAGCAATGAACAATCCCGCATAAAGCAGTAATTCTAAACCCAGTGGGTAGTCCTTCAAGCCTAGTTCTACCATGTCGAAGGTGGGGGTGCCTCCGCCGTAGAATGCCATTGCTAAGGCAGCTATCAAAATAAAGATGGAAGCGCCTGCGGTGTAAATCAAGAATTTGGTAGCTGCATAGCGACGGTTTTGTCCGCCCCAAATCGAGATTAGGAGGTACACCGGAATTAGTTCTAGTTCCCAGACAATGAACAGCAGCATGATGTCTTGGGCGACGAACACTCCTATTTGTGCGGAGTACATCACCAGCATTAGGAAGTAAAACAGTCGTGGCTTGCGATCGACTTCCCAGGCTGCAAAGATTGATAGCGTCGTCACCAATCCCGCCAACAGTACCAACGGAACAGACAGTCCGTCAACGGAAACAGACCAGTTGAGGCCTAAAGAAGGTATCCAGGGATATTGCTCGACGATTTGGAAAGTAGAGATGCTGGGATCGTAATGAGTCCAAAACACCCAGCACATTAATACAAAATCTGCAATACCTACGCCTAGGGCATACCAGCGCACGGTTTTGCCGTCTGTATCGGGCAGAAAAGGGATGGCGAGGGAAGCTACCAGGGGTAGGATGACAATTGCGGTCAGCCAAGGAAATTGATCCGCTATCATAGTGAGAATAAATACTTAGTTGGAAGTTACCAAAATTATAATACTAAATTTAATTAAAACTTAAGATTTATTCATAAATATTTTTTATATCCCGATAAACGCGCATGAAAATATCACGAATTGCTACACACGTCAAGGGTTCTTCGATTTGTGATTTTCGATTCAGGACTTACGAACAACAAAATATAGCGTTTTGTAGGGGCAATCTGCCTGTGGTTGCGCCTATTCTGGTAGATAGTTGGGTAAGTCCTGTGTATTCAGGGCGATCGTAAATTAGCTTTCAATCAACGTTCAATCTGGATCAACTCCCAATTCGCGCAACTTAGCCGCCAATCGTTCAGCCCTTTGCCTTTCTTGGTCAGCCCTTTGGCTTTCCTGCTCAGCCCTTTGCCTTTCTTGGTCAGCCCTTTGGCTTTCCTGCTCAGCCCTTTGGCTTTCTTGCTCAGCCCTTTGCCTTTCTTGCTCAGCTTGTTCTGAACTCCACAGCAACAAATTACCTACATCATCCCACCAGCGCAGCCAGTTCATGGTTTGTCCCAACCTTTCCCCCGACCAAATCCCCAGATATAGTTCCAGTTGTGGAATCCACACCCGCCCCTGCTCATTGGCTGAATGTAAAACATACCGCCCATCTTGCAAATAGCGCACTTCTAAAATACCTTCGTAGGGGTCATAAGTGACATAAGTAGGTATTTGAAGAATCTGTTCGTAAAAGTGGAGTTTACCATAGGGCGGAGTTGCTCTGACCGATAGTTCTCCTCCCTCTGCTTCCGAGAGAAACTCCATCACGATCGCCACATTAGCACCATCAGTGTGAGGAGTATAACTACGGCGAATTACCCCATCTGCTAGAGGATGCACTTGCGGCACATAAAACCAGTCTGGAGCTTTGACAACAATCTTTTTATTGACTGTGGCGACTAGCCCCAAATTAGAGGCAATCAGCGTTTCTGGCTGGATACATCCTGCGGCTCCCAGTGCATCGGTGAGACCAGCGGCGAGAGAAGGTTGTTGAATATTTTCCACAGGATCGTCGGGTAATACGAAGTTAGCTGGTAGGGGTTCCCAGGTGACGGTTGGTTTGGCTTTGATAGACGGGGCTTCGAGTACCATTGTATTAACCTTCAACCAGAAATCTTTGTGTAAATTTGTCTATTTTAACTCAAGTTGCTAGTTTCTGAATGGGATGGGGCGGGTTTATCTGATTTGTCGGTGGGTGTCATATATTTCGGTGAACCCGCCCCTACAATTATTTATGTTATGCCTGGGAATTGTCACCCTTGATTTAAAACATCGATTTTAACTAGATAAAGAGAAAAGCCGATCGCCAAAAGATGCAATTAAAGTGCGATCGACTAATTGCGAGATCCATTTTTGCGGTATACCAGATTCTCCGTAAAAAGCCCCAGCCAACTGTCCGTAAACCGCACCAGTTGTATCCGCGTCGTCGCCCAAATTCACAGCCAACAAACAGCCTTCCGCAAAAGAAGAACTGTTGTAAAAAGCCCAAAGTGCCGCCTCCAAAGACTTGACAACATAACCCGTACCTTTAATTTCAGGAGGTTGTCGCAATTTAAAAGAACCCGCCGCAATCTCATCAATCTCCGCCACCAGCGGATTTGCTGCCCAATAGCCACCAATCGGACAATATCTTTCCGAAAGCAACACATCTTTAGCAACCCCATTCACAGCCCCCGCAATTAAATTACCAAAATAGCGGCAAGCATCCACACAAGTAGCAGCAGCGTGAGTAGTTCTCGAACTTTCTCCAGATTTATCTATGACTTCCAAAGGATTTTTCGCATAAAACAAAGGCACCGGAGCCAAACGCATAATCGAACCATTTCCAGCAGTCTGAGCATCGGTAAAACCGCAATAAGGTTTTCTTGTATCTTCAAACTTCCAAAGTGCTTGTTGCACCGTATTGCCAATATCAAAACATTCACCCGTACTGCTCAAATGTCCGTCTCGCCACCACCGCACATAAGTTTCTAACTGATGGACAGGATCGAAACCTTGCTTCTCAATCAAACTTTGGGCCAAACAAAGCGCCATCGAAGTATCGTCCGTCCACTCGCCCGGTTCTAGTCGAAACGGGCCGCCGCCAACCATATCGTTAATAGGCGCAAACGTTCCGGGGCGACAGAACTCTAAAGTTGTACCCAAAGCATCACCAACTGCCAAACCCAGAAGACTACCGCGATAACGTTCTATTTGCTGCATATAGTAATGGCGAATGGGGAATTGGTTATGGCGAATGGGGAATTGGTAATCAGTAATTCAAGATTTATACACCGATCGAAGAAACCGGGTTTTTTACCGAATCTGCGGGTTGCAACGAAGTATTTTTGTAAAAAAAACCCGGTTTCTAGACCCCCAGGCGTAAGTCCTATAATTGTCTAAAGTGCGCGCGGAGTGCCCTGCTAATGACTAATGACTAATGACTAATGACTAATGACTAATGACCACTCAGGCTAATATTGATGTTAACCTGTCCCTACCTGAACTCAGACCTGTCCATGACACCCGATGCCACCGCCGGAGCTACTTCCGCCCCTGCCACTCAATCAACACCCGAAGTCAGCTTGGAGCTGCAAGTCCGACTCAAAACCGAAGATGGACAGCTACTGTTGCTACTCCCCCCAGAAACCAATAGTGAACCCGCAACAGCTTCCGCCTCGACTTGGACTGAACTTTGGCAGCAGCTAAAAGTCAGGCTGAATGCGGGAGAACGCTTTTGGCAGCCAAACGCAGAAGTACAATTGATGGGGAACGATCGACTTTTAGATATCCGCCAACTACAAGAAATCGCCGATGCCCTCTCCGAAGTGGAACTGCAACTCAAACGAGTCCACACCAGTCGCCGCCAAACCGCCGTTGCCGCAGCTACAGCAGGCTATTGTGTAGAACAGCAGCCTCCGGTTTCTTCCCTGAATAAAGCCGCCGCTGAAAAACCGCAATCGCTGGCGGAACCTTTATATTTGCAGATGACAGTGCGATCGGGCGTAGAAATTCGCCATCCGGGCACCGTCGTACTTTTGGGAGACGTAAATCCCGGCGGCTCAGTTATCGCCGGAGGCGATATCCTAGTTTGGGGCCGTTTGCGGGGAGTCGTGCACGCCGGTGCCGGTGGCAACACCAAAAGCGTGATTATGACCTTGCAGATGGAACCGATGGTGATTAGGATTGCTAAGTATGTTGCCAGAGGCCCAGAAACCTCACCCGCTCAGTTTTTCCCGGAAGTCGCCTATGTGACGCCTCAAGGGATTCGGATCGGTAGAGCCTCTGATTTTGACAAATCGCAGTTAGTCGGGGGTAATGGTTAGTTGACAGTTGACAGTTGACAGTTGACAGTTGACAGTTGGCAGTTGACAGTTGACAGTTGACAGTTGGCAGTTGACAGTTGACAGTTGGCAGTTGACAGTTGACAGTTGACAGTTGACAGTTGTTAGTTGTTAGTTGGCATTTGTTAGTTGTTACCAATTAGCAATTACCAATTACCAATTACCAATTACCAATTCCCAATTACCAATTACCAATTACCAATTAGCAATAACTAATCTAAAAATCGCTTATGGCTCGCATTATTGTTGTTACATCAGGGAAAGGCGGGGTAGGAAAAACCACCTCCACAGCCAATCTCGGCATGGCTTTAGCTAAGCGGGGACGCAACGTTGCCGTAATTGATGCGGATTTCGGTCTCAGAAATTTAGACTTGCTGCTGGGCTTAGAAAATAGAATTGTTTACACGGCATTAGAAGTTCTCGCTGGAGAGTGCCGATTAGAGCAAGCTTTGGTGAAAGACAAGCGGCAGCCGCGCTTGGTGCTGTTGCCGGCGGCCCAAACTCGGATGAAAGATGCCATCAGCGCTGAGCAAATGAAGCAGCTTGTGGGGATGTTGGGAGCAAAGTACGACTATATTTTGATCGACTCTCCTGCTGGAATTGAACAAGGTTTTCAAAATGCGATCGCCCCGGCTCAAGAAGGGATAATTGTCACAACTCCCGAAATCGCTGCTGTCCGAGATGCCGATCGAGTCATCGGGCTGCTGGAAGCCAACAACGTCAAGAAAATCAACCTGATCGTCAACCGGATCAGACCCGCAATGGTGCTGGCAAATGATATGATGTCGGTGCAAGACGTGCGGGAAATCCTCGCGATTCCGCTGTTAGGCGTGGTTCCCGACGACGAGCGCGTCATCGTTTCCACCAACCGAGGCGAACCATTAGTATTGTCGGAAACGGCCTCTTTAGCTGGAACTGCCTTCGACAATATTGCCCGCCGCTTAGAAGGCGAAAAAGTTGATTTTCTAGATCTCAATCCCCGTCGGGAAAACTTCTTTACTCGCCTCCGCAAGTTCTTAAATACTAAAATTATGTGATGTGCTCATTGGCGATCGATCTTTAACAGCAGCGACCGCATCACAAAAACTACCCCAAAATTTCCCCCACTCACACCAGTTCCCAAAAAGAATGAAACTGTAGACCAGCTCCCAACCTGACGGGAATCACTTATTCCCCCATCGAAAATCGAAACTCGAAAATCGAAAATGGTATGACGTTTTCTATGCCTAACCCTTGACAAACCAGCCCGACCCATGATACACACACTTCTCGAACGACTTTTCCCGCGCACCCCTGACAACAGCCGCGACGAGGTAAAACGGCGCCTCAAACTGGTTCTAGCCCACGACCGCTCAGAACTCAGCCCAGAAATGGTTGAGTCGATGCGCCGAGAAATTCTAGAGGTGGTGTCTCGCTACGTGGAAATCGATACCACCGGGTCTGAGTTCTCGCTGGAGAGCGACCAGCGGGCCACAGCACTAATTGCAAATCTTCCGATCCGGCGAGTCAGACTAGAACATCCACCGGAGAATTTGCCCAAGAATTTGCCCCCGAATCGGCCAGAGAATCGACCAGAATATGTACCGGAGTATGTAGTCGAAATTCTCCCCGAAACAAGAGAGTGATAGGGATTGAGATTTTATTGTCAGGCAAAGAGTTCGATTCGAGCCGATCGGCATTTAAATTAAAGTATAGCAACCGCTTTCGTCGGTTAGAAAATCGACTACAATTAGTCGCCAGTTTTGCAGAGCGATCGCGCCGACTTTGGGGCCCAAACTGTACATTTATACCTTTTTGATCAGGTCATTCCAGCGATCGAGTTAAATGGCATGAAGAAAATCGAAGTTGCTCAAGCGTTGGGAATCCGTCGCAACACCATCGACGCCACAAGTCGATGGTATTGCAACGCAGGAGACTTCCCAGCGGAGGGCCTTGTGGAAACGGCCTGGTAATGGTCACTGGCATCACAAAACAGGGCGAAGTTCCGAGAGTTTGTCAAAATACACAAGCACAATAACCCAAGCTGAGATTACACAACTGTGGGAGGCAGGGCATGATTGCTTTGTACTCATACAAAAAAAATAATTAAGAGTTGTAACCCCTATTGACATCGGCACAGTTAGCTAATATTCTTATTATTTAAGATTTAAAATTCTTTAACTATTTCCAGCAAAAACTTAATAAAGTTTTCCAGTCCGCGCCTCCCTCCATAACCACTTCTAATTCTAATAAAGAGGAAGATTGAATCATGGCAGTATCTCTGACAAAAGGACAACGGGTATCGCTTGAAAAAATTTCACCCGGTCTCTCAGAAGTATTCGTAGGACTGGGATGGGACGTTAAAGCTACAGACACGGGTTCTGACTTTGACCTAGACTCATCATTGTTCCTCTTAGGTGCTAACGAAAAATTAATTTCTGATAACCACTTCATTTTTTATAACAATCTCACAAGTCCAGATCCCGACAAATCAGTGCAGCACCTGGGAGATAATCTCACGGGGGCGGGCGAGGGGGATGATGAAGTTATCAAAATCAACCTCAAAAAAGTGCCTAATGATGTCCAAAAAATTCTTGTAACTGTAACCATCCATGAAGCACAGCAACGCCGTCAAAATTTTGGTCAGGTGCAAAATGCCTTCGTGCGGATCGTTAATGCCCAAACACAACAGGAAGCTGTTCGCTATGACCTTGTAGAAGATTATTCCATAGAGACGGCACTGATCATGGCTGAACTTTACCGGAAAGACGGTGAGTGGCGTCTCAATGCAGTGGGAGCCGGCTATCAAGGTGGTTTACAAGCATTACTCGATCGCTATAGCTAAAAGGTAAAATACATGGGAATTAACCTACAAAAAGGACAGCGCATCTCGCTTTCCAAAGAAGCGCCAGGGCTAACAAAACTGATCTGCGGATTAGGCTGGGATGTGGCGAAACGCTCAGGTGGGGGTTTGTTTGGGGCTTTTAGCAGTGCTCCCGATTATGACTTGGATGCCTCAGTGATTTGTTTAGATCGAAATGACAAAGTGAATGATATGACCAATATCGTTTATTTTGGCAATCTCTCCCACCGTTCAGGAGCTATTACGCATCTAGGTGATAATCTGACTGGAGCGGGAGAGGGAGATGACGAGCAAATTCTCGTCGATTTATCTCGAATTCCCTCGCAAATTGTCAAACTGGTATTTACAGTTAACATTTACGATTGCATTGCACGCAAGCAAGACTTCGGACAAGTTCAAAATGCGTTTGTGCGTTTGGTTAATACGTCCAATAATCAAGAGCTCGCCAAATATAACCTATCAGGTTCTGAATACAAAGGCATGACGGGGATGCTGATGGCAGAAATTTACAAGCATAATAATGAGTGGAAAATGGCAGCCATCGGTAACGGTGTTAAGGTTAATGGGTTACAGGAACTTGTGAAAACCTATGCTTAACAACTCCTTCGGTACATAGATGCTCCTTACTTCCTGGAATCAGAAGTGGACAACAACGATCGAAACCTTTTTTTGTTGACAATAGCTAATCAGCCGAATTTGCATTGAAGGAAAACCAATAGAATGGGAATCCAATTAACCAAAGGTGAAAGGTTAAATCTTTCTAAAGCTGCTCCCGATTTAAAACACGTGGCGATTGGCTTAGGTTGGGATGTGAGCCAGGTTGGCCCAAGCTATGATATTGATGCTTCTGTGTTTATGTTAGGTGCTGCCGGCAAAATAATTCATGAAAAATACTTTGTATTCTATAATAATCTGAAATCACTGGATGGCTCTTTAAGACATTCAGGAGATAACAGAACTGGGCAAGGCGAAGATGATGATGAGACGATCTACGTAGATTTGACAAAAGTCAAGATTGCTATTGAGCAAATAGTTTTTGTTGTCACTATTCACGAAGGGCTGGAAAAAAATCAAAATTTCAGCCAAGTTAAAAATGCGTTTATCAGGCTTTACAACCAGGAAACAGGAGTCGAGTTAGCTCGGTACGATTTAAAAGAAGCTTTTTCTCAAGAGACAGCGTTGGAGTTTGGCAGATTGTATAGAAAAGACTTAAAATGGAGATTTCGAGCAGTAGGAGAAGGTTATAAAGCCGGCTTGCAAAGTTTTGTCGATAGGTATTTTGTCGAGACTAAACAGGAAGAGAAGAAAGTAGATAGTTCTGTACTAACTCATCAAAAAGAAACCCAACAGCAACCTATTGATATTACAAAAAAAGCAGACATCAGCCTTTTAAAAGCCAAAGTAGATATTTGTCTTAAAAAGAAAGGAATTGATGATATCCTAGCAAGAGTTGCTTTGGTTTTGGATATTTCTGGCTCTATGAGCCATCAATATAGTTCTGGTGCAGTGCAAGCGTTCCTTGAAAGAATAGTTCCAGTAGCTAGCAGACTAGATGATGATGCTACATTAGATGTTTGGTTTTTTGGCTCAACATTCAAAAGAACAAGCTCGGTGACGGAGACAAATGTTGATGGCTATATCACAAAAAAAGCCGGCGAAATGAAGAGAGCTTTACTTGTTTTTAAAATGCCTTCTCTGATGCTGGAATTAGGCGGCGGAAACAATGAAAGTTTGGTAATACAAGATGTCATAAAAAAGTATACTCAGGAAAAGCCTAGTAAACTGCCTACATTTATTGTTTTCCTCAGTGATGGAGGCGTTACTAATGAGCCAGAAATTAAAAAATCTATAGTTGAAGCTGCAAAATATCCGATTTTTTGGCAATTTGTGGGATTGGCTGGTTTTAACTATGGAATTCTGGAAAGACTAGATAGTATGGGTGGCCGGCTGGTTGATAACGCTAACTTTTTTCATTTAGACGATTTGGGGAAAATCACTGATGAACAATTGTATGAAAGACTGCTGAATGAATTTCCCGCTTGGATTAAGCAGGCCAGATTGAAAGGAATATTAAAATAGGGAAATCGGAGCATTTTGTTGGAGACTGTGGCAACTATCAACTCAACCCATAGCCTTAGCTAAAATTAGCTCAAATTAACAAGAATACTACGATAAAAAATTCCTACAATCAGTCAATGTCTCTGTACGATCGCCTAGACTTAACCAAACACAATCGCCAGCTAAAACTCCCCCTCTCTCAACGGCTAAACCTGACTAAACCCCCCAAACTCCGTTGTCAGGGCTGTCGTTCCCGTATCCGGCCTGAGTGGGAGTTTTGCCCTTCCTGTGGAGGAGTTCTAAGGGATAAAGATAGCGATTTTCGCCGTTGCATTTGGGTAGATGTATCAGGAATGGATGTCGCACCCGAAAATAAAGAAGCGATCTTTTCCCTGTTGATGGACGCCTTCTCCAAACTCTACGGCGCATTTAGAAGCATCAAAGTATTTTTGACATCTGATCCCCCCGATCGCCAAGAGTGGGGCGAAGATTTTACCCATGTTTATATATTCGTGGATAGCCAGCCGGTTGACTATCTCGGCGTGGCTAGCTTCAAATCGGGAATGGTTACAGATCGGGCGATTATTCGGATTGACCAAGTATTCTATGCTTCTTACAATGCCAGCCTTAGTCTCAATCAACTATCTAACTTAATTGCAAATACCATTGCCCATGAAATAGGGCATACACTAGGACTCGATCATTCTGCACTTCCGACCGATGTCATGCACAATGGACTCGTTCATACTGTTCATAGCTTAATGCCTCCCTCATTTCATGCAGAGCAAATAAACTCAATGAACAATGCTATTCGCAGATATAAAGCCTTGAATAATTGATGGGCTAGAACCAGGAAATAGCTGAATTTAGAGATCGAATTCCCCAGGATTAATGCCCACAGCATGGCAAGCTTCTTTGACAACCTTCTTTTCATCTTTGTCAAAATTACCATCCGCACCACCGATAATAATGCCAATTTGGATGACGGCACGACCTTGGTCTAGTTTTTTATTAAGTTTCCCTATCGCTTGGATAGCCTCAATTTTACCAAAATCGAAGTCCTGTGAGAGCTTCTCACAATAAAAATCAAATTTTTGCTTTAACTCCGACGCCGGAAAAATTTGGAGTGTTTCATTGGAAATTATTAGAGCAGCCGTTTTTTGTCTTTCCTCGGTATTGATAGTGCCATCAGCAGCAGCAATCAATGCACATATTGCCATTGAGGCATCAGCAAAATCATTGTTTTTAAACTTGGAAATATTGGTTTGCAGAGAAACATTGATTTGTGATACGTTCTGCTTTAATTTATCCCAGAAAGTCATTTTTTCTCCTGTTTGGTGAATGAGATATGATGTTTATGACCGGAGTCACAGTAATCTAAGCTGCTCTTGCTCTTAACTTGCCAAGCAATTGCCAGACCCTGTAAGACCCTTAACTTTATCAATTACACTCCTGTAGTGTATCATGGTTCTTGAGGTTTTAGATTAATCAAGTCAATCTTCATAACTAATCGCTCTTTCACCGGTTTTTTCGTGGACTATCTTAATAACTAATCGCTCTTTCCAGAGTATCTTGTAACTGAAGTTCTAACGGTCGGTCAGAGCGAATTTTCAAACCCGGTAAATCGTGTTTGACTAACGTTTTTTCGCCGGTTTCAGCAGTTGCCAACGGCCAGAGTACCCAGCGGCTGCCAGGGGAAAGAGTGCTTAAACTTGCAGAGTTTTGAGTCAGCCAAATTATCGGCAGTTTCGACCGATTATCGATCGCATCTTCCCCAGCATTAACCGCCGCTAAAGTTTCCAAAACTACCCGGTTCCCCGAAACAAGTCCAGTCCCGGCAGTCCAAAGTTTGACGTTTAACAGGCGCTTGCTAGCATAGAAGTAAAGAGACGCAGCTACTGTCACGGCTCGTTCAAATTCTTCTGGCTGCCACGCCGCAGCGCTGTCGAGAGCAATAATAATTTCTTGACCGCCTGCTGCAACTTCTAACTCTCTCACCCGCAGTTCTCCGTAGCGGGCGCTGGTGCGCCAGTGAATCAGGCGGGTGGGGTCTCCGTGGCGGTAAGGTCTCAGGTTGCGGGTGAGGCCTTCGGTAGCAGTTTGCGATCGACTGCGATTGTAAAATTGCGGGCTGTCTTCTTGACCGATGCGATCGATCAAAGGACAAGTGCTCAACGGCAAAACTTGTGGATAGACAACCGCCAGCGCTTTGACTGCGCGACTGCGCCGGCACCAAAACAACCCTAAAGGTGCCGCCGTCCTCAAGTTTACCTCTTGCCAACGATAGACGCCGCGCTGCCGGACTTCCAGATAGTATGTATCCCTGTATATACTGTTCGGCTCTATGACTTCGATCGGGCGGACGACCGGTTCTCCCAATACAAACGGCAAGATGTCTATCACTTGCAACAAAGTCTTAGGTTGGCGGGCGCGATTTTCGATTTCTAGTTCGACGGTGATTTGATCGCCCGCACTCACCGGTTCGATCGGGCGGCGACGGACTTCCAGCGAACGGAGCGATTTTCCCGGCAAAACCGCCGCTACTCCCAACAGCGCTAAACCCCCACCGCTGAGCACGTACAGCCACCCAGACATTGTATTAGTCGCTGACCCAAAAAAGAAAACCGTCATCCCCGACAGCAGCCAACCCGCGTAGGCAGGGGTAACAGCGCGATTTTCGAGCCAGTCGGCGATTTTGTGACCGATGTTCATAGGAGTTGAAATTGTTAATTACTCGATCGCCCCATCAAGCCTAATTGTAAATTATTCTCAGCATTTAGCACCGAATTAGCGGAGAGCGATTAGATTAGAAATCTGGCATTTTTTCGCAATAAATCTACATTGACCCCGCCCAAAAACGGATACCCTGCCACGTACACTCAGTCAGGGTCGAGCCCAAAATTTTAGACTCTAGTTCCTGCTCCCAGATTAATCTGTGGAGTAAATCTAAAATCTAAAATCTAAAATCTAAAATAGACTGACTGGAGACCAAAAAATGAACCCATTAAACAATCCTACACCCCTTCGACCAGAGGCTCAAGCCCGCCGAACACCGCCCCCGCCCCCGCCCTTGGCTGCAACTCCCGCGCCACCTCCTGCACCAGCGCCGAGTGCGCCCCCCGCAGCCCAGAAGCGGTCTGTTGAGACACCCGTCAGTACGATCGAACAAATGGTCAGAGATGCCCATAGCGCAGGAGCTTCCGACATTCACATTCGAGTCGGCCAAGTACCTCGATTTCGGATTCGGGGCGTGATGCAAGTAGCAACTAACCACCCCAAAGTAACGCCAGAAATTTTTGAAAATTACCTAGCCGAAATTCTCACCCCCGAACAGCGAAAACAGTTTGCAACTACCAAGGAATTAGATTCAGCAATTTTTTACCCGGGCTTCGTGCGGTGTCGGCTAAACTGTTTTGATTCCCTCAGCGGCGGTGCCCTAGTATTGCGGTTGATTAGTTTGGAAATACCTACTATCGATTCCTTGAGGTTGCCAGAAGTTTTCAAAAATATCATTTTGCGATCGCAGGGATTAATATTGGTTACAGGGCCTACCGGTTCGGGGAAATCGACAACCGTAGCTGCGATGATCGACCACCTCAATCAGATGGAGCAAAAGCACGTAGTTACAATTGAAGACCCGATCGAATTCATTCACCCTTCTAAAAAATGCTTGGTCAGCCAGCGGGAAGTCGGCTTGCATACCCACGAGTTTCAGCAGGCTTTGCGGGCTGTTTTGCGGGAAGATCCAGATGTAATTCTGATCGGGGAAATGCGCGATCGCGTTACCATCAATACAGCGTTGCAAGCCGCTCAAACTGGTCACTTAGTATTGGGAACTCTCCACACTCGCAGCGCCATTAACGCTATTAATCGGTTGTTGAACCTCTACCCACCCGAGGAACAACAGGCGATGCGGATTCAAATTTGCGATTCTTTAGTAGCGGTAATTGCCCAACTTTTGCTGCCAACAGTTGATAACCGTCGGGTAGCAGTTCACGATATTTTGGTGAATACACCTGCCATGCACGATTACTTGATGAAAGGTGCTGATGATGAAGCTTTCCGATTAATGGAACATGATACTTACGAAGGAATGCAGATTATCAACCAGGGTCTTTACAAACTGGTGCTTGAAGGCAGAGTGACGATCGAAGAAGCAGCAAAAATTTCTCCCGAAGCCAGCGATTTAGACCGTCGCTTGCGGACAGGAGGCTACGATGTTGCCGACGCTCGCGGCTTTGAAGGCAGCAAAAAAGAACGCACCGTTCGCGCCTAGTAGCAGCACACATACAGGGGTAGGCACAGCAGGACTACCCCACCCATCAAGTAACAAGATTTTCAGCAGACGAAAATATTTGATGAGGGCTTTCATGCGTATTTTTACTTAAAATCTCCCTTTAGTTAGTAACAAAAAATACATTTTAATTAAATAGTAAAATGCTATAATCAATGCCGAGTGTATTGTTAAGTTTTTTAAACCTAGACCCTACTTTACATAAACTTTAAAATTGCGTGAAAACTCGCAGGTTATTGCAAAGAAATAGTAAAGATATCTTCGGAGTATTGCCAACACTCAGCAATTTAAGTATATAGTTGTAGTGACAAATTTTCGACATAGAACATTCCGACTTTGCCGATATTTGCCGCTCGCAGAAATAAGCAAGTTAAAAAAGCGCTTAATAAAACTACAAGCAGAGCCGAGGGCGTGTCTTTCCGATTAAGTAGCTTTCCGTCGAAAAAATCCTAAAACCAAGCAGACTTTTAAAGATTCTGTCCCTCGATAATTTGTTTAACAACTCGCTTATCAGCAACGGTATTTCTAGAATTTAAAGGAGCAAAAAAGTGAAGAGTGCATTTAACCAAAGAGAAGTGTTTGAAGGTGCCAGCAAAGCCGAAATAATCGATCGCATCCAGCAGCTAGTTCCGCCCGGTTCCCCGGAACCCCAAGATCCTGAAATCCTCGCGGTTTTACAAACTCTCACCGCACAGCTAATCTCCGCCTATCAAGCCGACGGACAATTAGAAAGCGAACCTTTTAGCGACGTGCGCGATCGCACTATTCACCTATACGCATCCGCCTGCAGCAGCCAAATCAAAGGAAAAACCATCCTCATCACCGGTGGAGAAGGATGTGTCGGCAGTTTCTTAATCGCAAAACTCCTCGAATTAGGCGCAACTAAAATCATTTCCGCAGACAACGCCCGATGTCAAAACGCCGAAGAAAATCTCCCGCTTTTTACCCAAGAAGGTGCAGTAACTTTCTATGCCGCCGACATTCGCAACTTCGAGGCGCTCAAACACATATTTGAGGTAGAAAAACCAGCAATTGTTTTTCACCTAGCAGCCCAGCGCCAACCCGGACTAGCTGAAATCAAAATCCGAGAAACAGTTACAACCAGCCTGTTAGGATGTAAACACATCATCCAACTCTGCGAAGAATACGGCGTAGAACACTGCATCTTCTCTTCCACAGGCAAAACATCTCGATATTTTACAACCGAAGTTTACGCCGCCTCGAAGAAGTTTGCCGAATGGCAATTTGCCAAAGCAGCTCAAGAAGGAGATGTCACTTACGGGATGGTTCGCTTTACTCATATGTTAGAAAATAGCTTGTTCTGCGAGCAAATGTCCAAAAAAGTAGAGCAAGGTAAAACTGTCAACGTTCACGCTCCCCACCGCTACGTAACTGCTCAAAATCTTTTTGAAGCCGTACATTTATTGCTGAATTCTCTGATTGTTTCCGTTCCCGGAAAACTGAAATTTGTTGCCGTAAGTAATCTCGGTTGGCCGACAGAAACCTTGGAAGTAGCTCTTTATAAAATTCTTGAATCAGGCAAAAATCTGCCGATTTATTTTCAAGGACTTTTGCCGGGATATGAAGAACCGTTTTTCCTAGGACAATTTGACTGGAAAAAACCTACCGATATTCACCTTCTAATTAATGTCTTGGAAGATCCTTTTAGAAGTGTTAACGATGCTGGCGACATGGTGAGTGTAGAATTAGCTCCTTTTTCTTTGCGCGTGTTAGATAAACAAGTATCGAAGCTGGAAAGCTTAATCATCGATCCAGATTTCCCCGAAGTGCAAATCAAGCACGCTCTTGTCGCAGCGGAAAAAGAAGTGATTGCTTCCTCTTTTGCGTGGAGTGCCCCCGAAGACTTGTTGAAGATTTTGCAGTGGGGAATCAATCCCAAGAAATTGCAAGGTTACGGAACGGAAATCGCTGACTATAGCGAGATTATCGAACTCCTCCTACAAGGAATTTGCGGGCGGCTTAACCAAGAAGTCTTGCACAGTGCTGGAATTACGGCAGATGAGTTTGATGACTTAGTTGAGAGTCTTTCTACCCTGGATTCGATTCAAGCAGAAGTGGGATATTTGCGATCGATATCGAGATATCTCAGAGAATTTGCACCCCCCGCACAGTTCACCACCAAAAAATCTGAACCTGTTGCTATCCGCGATGCAGCGTAGCTTGAACATAGTTTTCAGTTTGGAGATTGCTTTGTGACTGCCCACCCACAGGGGATGAGTTATATCAATTCCGGTTGCAGGAGGGAAATGATTGTTGACAGTTGACAGTTGACAGTTGACAGTTGACAGTTGACAGTTGACAGTTGACTCGGTGTCGAAAAACTGAATGGTTGAGTGTTAACTCTTGACTCGATTTTATTATTCCGATGCAACCGGATTTGATGTTAAACATGGACTAAGTGTTTAGTGGATTAAAAATAGAACACCTAGAAACCTGGTTTCTAAAAGAAACCAGGTTTCTGCTGTCTGGGCTTGTTTGAGGTGTAATTAAATTGAGTGATTTAACATTGTCAGAATTGACATGATATGATATTATTGGCGACCACACAACCGCAATCAAATTAATTTGTAGGGATGAGGCTAGTCCTAGTAGTTTTAGGAGGACTTAAGTTCTCACAACAAATGTGAGAAGGGTGATTTTTTGCGGGCATGATATGATGATATAGCCATCCTTGCAGGAGTCGTAAATTTTTGACCCCACCCCAACCCTCCCCTTATCAAGGCGAGGGAGTAAGAAATTTACAAATGATTGAGGATGGCTATACTTTAGATAGCGTGGCGCCGTGAGTTAACAAAGGTGCAATAAGATTAAATAAACTCAATGAACGCGACAAATAAAATTAAATTAAGGTACTAGAATTGTGGAAATTAATCAGCTACTATTCCTATTGATAGATGTTGTGCTATTGGCGATCGCCCTGATCCTTCTAATTCCCGTTGCAGTTCTATTTCTAGAATGCAGTGCAGCTTTCTTGTCCGGCGAGGGCGAGACAGCCGAAACTAAAGCGCCCCGCCCCAAAGTAGCAGTTTTAATTCCCGCTTACAACGAAGCAGCAGGAATTGCCGCCACCATCTCCACCATCTTGCCACAGCTAACACCTCAAGACCGCCTGTTAGTGATTGCTGACAACTGCACGGACGCCACGGCAGAAATCGCCCGTAACTCCGGTGCAAGTGCGATCGAGCGCCAAGACACACAACGCAAGGGCAAAGGATACGCACTGGATTTTGGCTTGCAGTCGATCGAATCAGACCCCCCCGAAGTCGTCATCATGGTTGACGCAGACTGCATCTGTCAGCCAGACTCTATAGAAAAATTAGCCAGGGTTGCAATTGCTGAACAAAGACCCGTACAAGCGACTTATTTAATGGAACAGCCACCAAATCCTACTCCCAAAGATTCCATTTCTGCTTTAGCATTTCTTGTGAAAAACTTAGTCCGTCCCAGCGGCTTAAAACAGTTAGGATTCCCATCATTACTAACAGGTACTGGCATGGCTTTTCCCTGGTCGATAATTCGATCAGTTTCCCTAGCTAGCAGCAATATTGTTGAAGATATGCAGATGAGTTTGGATTTGGCGATCGCCGGACACCCAACAGTATTCTGCCCCGAAGCCAACGTCACCGGGTGTTTGCCACAGCAGCAACAAGCAGCTAAAAGTCAAAGAACCAGGTGGGAACACGGTCACATACAGACATTGTTAACTCAAACTCCCCGGCTGACAGCAGCTTCAGTCGAGCAAAAACGTTTTGACTTATTGGCGATCGCCCTCGACTTATCCGTCCCTCCCCTATCGCTTTTAGTCGCTATCTGGCTAGCTGCTTTTGCCGCCTCTTTACTAGCAGCAATTTTGGGAACATCCCCAATTCCCGCCGTCTTGTTAGCAGTACAAGGATTACTGATTTTAGTTTCAATTGTCGGCGCTTGGGCAAAATTCGGGCGTGCCGATATTTCTGGCTCAACTCTCTTATCTGTACCTTTTTACATCCTTTGGAAAATCCCTTTGTATCTAGGTTTTCTCCTGAAGCGGCAGACTAAATGGGTGCGGACAGAACGCGATGTTTAATATTTAAATTGAGAAGTTTTAACCGCACATATCAGCCGATAAACACAGATTAACACAGATGAACGCAGAGATAATTGTATCTGCGTTCATCGGCGTTTATCGGCGGTTAAAAAAACATATATAAAAACTTAGGGATGAGAATTAAATAAAATCCACTTTTCATGACTGTTGTGGGATGGGCGTCCCGCCCGTCCTTTCTGGGCGGGCGGGACGCCCATCCCACAAGAAAAAAGGGAAATTATTTAATTGACGATCCTTACAAAAAGTTCACTGCTTCACGGGAATTTCAATCACAAACTCAGCCCCTTCACCGGGCGCGGAAAAGCACATTAGCTTCCCGCCGTGTTTCTCGACTACAATCTGATAACTGATACTCAACCCTAAACCAGTACCTTGGCCCACAGGTTTTGTAGTAAAGAAAGGGTCAAATATTCGCGATCGTACTTCCTCCGTCATCCCCCGACCATTATCAGCAATATAAATTCTCACCAAGTTTTTGTCGCATACCTCAGTCCGAATCTTAATCTTTCGCTCAAAGATTGGAGATAAAGGATTTTCGAGTTTGGCAGTTGTATCCGGTCGCCCAACTCCTAACTCCACAGCATCAATTGCATTGCTCAAAATATTCATAAACACCTGATTTAACCCAGAAGCATAACAATTTACCTTCGGCAGTTTACCGTACTCTTTAACTACCTCAACGCCATGTCCGAGTGCATCCTTTTTCAACCTATGCTGCAAAATTAGCAGAGTCGAATCAATCCCGGAGTGAATATCCACTGGTTTCATCTCGGCTTCATCCAGGCGCGAGAAATTCCGCAGTGACAGCACAATATTGCGAACGCGATCGACCCCAACCTGCATTGATTTTAGAATTTTAGGCAAATCTTCTTGAATAAAAGCCAGGTCAATATCTTCTGTTCTAGCAACAATCTCAGGATTAGTATTCGGGTAAGACTCCTGGTAAAGCTCAATCAATCCCAGCAAATCTGAGCTATAATCGCTAGCATGGAGAACATTGCCATAAATGAAATTAATCGGATTATTAATTTCGTGAGCAACTCCCGCCACCAACTGCCCCAAAGAAGACATTTTTTCCGTTTGAATTAGTTGAGTCTGCGTCGAGCGTAATTGGGACAAAGTAACTTCTAATTGTGTCGCTTTTTCTCTCAATTGCCCCTCAGACAGTCGCAAAGCATCCTCCGCTAACTTGCGCTCCGTAATGTCCTGTATCGTCCCAAATAACTTAATCACCTTACCGCCATCAAAAATAGCTTGCGCCTTAAGATAAATATATCTGACAGCTCCATCAGCGCGCAAAATTCTCATCTCATACTCGCAAGGATTTCCTAATAGACTAATCTGCTCTACTACCTCTAACCACAACTTTAGGTCATCTGGATGAATTTGCTTCCTGTGTTCTAAAATAGTGGGTTCTGGTAGTTTAGGGTCAAGGCCAAAAATTCGGAATACTTCCTCAGACCAAGTTAATTTATCCCCCTCCAAATCAAATTCCCAGTTGCCGAGGTGCGCCAGTTTTTGAGCTTCTTGCAGCTTAGCTTCTTTAGTCTTTAATTCCTGCGTGCGCTCTTCTACTCTCACCTCCAGCGTCCGGGAATAATCCTCCAACTGTTCCTTAGCCTCCGACAAATTAGCAACAAGTACCGCATTTTCTAGAGAGATAGCAGCTTGGGAAGAAAGTATTTTCAAAACTTCTAACCTAGTTGGAGAAAACGCTTCAGTAGCTAAATTATTTTCCAGATAAAGGAGACCTACGAGTTTGCTTTGATTCAGAATAGGAGTACAAAGCGCAGATTTCACTTGCTGCCTTTTAATATAGGGATCGTCTGTAAATAGACCTTCTCTAGCAGCCTGACTTAAAACTACATCTAAGTGCGTTTTTTCCACATAATTAATCACCGTTATTGGCAAAACCTCTGCAGGAGATACTCTAGGGCATTGTTCAACTGCAACATCCGAAGACTCCACCGATGCCGCTGCTTGAATCAGCAATTTGCCTTCCTTGGGCATCAACAGAAAACCTTTTTGTGCCCCAGCATTCTCGATCGCCATTTTCATTAATTTTTCTAACAACTTGTCCAACACAATTTCACTAGCTAGCGCTTGAGATGCTTTAACAACAGTTGTCAAATCCAATAAACTGCTGTGACTGCTGCTCGTGCTATAATTAGTGCTAGTAATAGTTCGATCTCCGCTGGCTTTTCCCGCCGATGCAGGGGGTAAAGACATCGGATACTCTGACTCCAAATGTTTGACCTTGGCGGTTGCTCCCCAATGAAGATAGCCGTAGTAAGCATCTATTAGATAACTCTGAGCCACTTTGTTTCGACCGCGAGCCAGATAAAATTCTGCCGCCCGTTCGTTGGCTAGCGCTTCTTCGTGGATGTATTCATTCTCCGAAGCTCCTTTCACTGCTTGATCGTAATACAGAGCCGCTTTTTCATATTGTCCCAATACTCGCGCTTTCTCTGCCTCTACCAAGTCATATTTATGCTGATAATTTCCCGGAGAGTTCACAGCCCAATGCTTCATTTTTTTCTGAAGCGAAGCAACTTTTTTTAAATATTTTTTCTGTTCAAAATTTGAAGCTGTGGGATACAAAGCTAAGAGTGCTAGGGAATAGTAAAAATTGTGGATGGGAACATAGATCATGCCCATCACAGCCTCAGAATAATTTGATGCCATAATGGCATTATCAGCAGAGATTGCATAATCTTTAAAGAGATAATTTAGCCATGATTTAGAAAAATATACTACAAATATTACCAGATTATTTTGACCCTCCCTTAATCCTGGTAGCATAGTTTCTTCATTAAACTTTTCGCCCGTCAATAGGCAAGGATTGGCTGTTTTACCTTGCAAGTTTAAGACAACTTGCGCCCCTACTCGGGATTGATAAATCATAAATTCATTCTTATAATTCACCAACATTTGAATATAGTGACTCTGCTTAGTCTCCACAGAATCCAGAGGTTCCCCACTCAAAAATATATAATTGCTGTAAAAACTAGCACAATAACAAGCATTGTTGACATCTCCCGTTTCCAGTCCACTCTGAATACCCTCAAGTAAACCGCTAAGACTTTCCCTGACGTGCTCAGACCAGTGACGGATAAAACCATTAAAAATTAGTGAAATTTGAGAGTTGTACAAGTTGGTGTGGAATCGTTCTAAAAGTGCCTGAGCCATTTGACCGTATCGGTATCCAGAATCCATATCGCCTAACACCCCACACTGGAGCGAAGCATAGTTTGAATACCCAACACTAGATAGTGGCGTATTCCCGTACTTAAGAGAAAGAGTAACAATTTTAAAAGCGATCAGTGGGAACATATCGGGTAATGCTATAAAAGCAGCCGGAACCATATTCGTTAAAATCCGTATAGCCGCAATTTTATTAGGGTCAGTCATTGGTGGCAGTTGTAATAAATCCTCAATCTGCTTATTTCTTAAAGCTAGTTTTGTGCGAAATAGCTCCATTAAAATATTTAGTTTTTGTGGATTTTTAGGTATGTACACTCCCAGCATTCTCAAAGCTTCTAGAGCTATATCTATCGAAGCTTGGGCTTGATTTTGATTGAAGTAAAAAATAACTTTTAGCTCATAAACGGGGAGTTTATCTAGCAAAGTTTTGGCGCGGGACATGATAACATTTGATAGGTGAAATGAGCGCTCAAAATCGGTATTTATATACGAAGCTTCCAGTGCTTCGGAATGGATTTCCATGATTAAATCGTAGTGACTCTGCCAAGCTCCATCGGGTAGAAGTTCTAGACCTGCATTAAAATATTTGAGCGCTGCTTGATAGGCGGCACAACTCTTAGCTTTCTTACCTGCTATGAGATTAAAGTTAGCTAGTTCAGTTCGCTGTTCCTGATTTGTGATGAATTCCACCCCGATATTGAGTTGGTTGACAATATCAAAGATATTTTCTGCTATCTCCGATGCCGTAGGGGCGGTGCCCCCGTGCCCGCCGTGCAATAGCATGGAGCCGATTTTTAAGTGAGTTTGTTTTTTCTCGGAGTCAGGGATGAGAGAATAGGCGGCTTGCTGTACGCGATCGTGCAAAAACCTGTAATCAATTGAGCGTTGCATAATTGCGGGATGATTTTGATTGTTTTGTGGGATGGGCGTCCCGCCCCTCCGGTGTGTTTTCACTATTTCTTCATCAAGCATCGGAATTTTGTAAGCATCGCTCATTGGCAGAATTAAACCAGCTTGAAGTGCATCCCATAAATGAGCCGCCGTTTCCGGGCCCGATTTTTCCCTAACAATCGCCAAATTTTCTAAATTAAAACGGTTGCCCATACAAGCCGCTAATTTCAATACTTGCTGCGTCTCCTCCGGCAGTTGTTGCAGATTCCGAGCAACTAATTCAACGACACTGTAATCTGCAATGCCAGCGGCTTCAATTTCCGTGATGTCCCACTGCCATGCACCAACAGTGAAATCAAAAACTAACAGTTGTTCTGAGTGAATAGTTGAAAGAAGTTGAGTTATAAAAAATGGATTTCCGCCAGTTTTATTAAAAATTAACTCGGTCAAAGATTTTAAGTTTTCAGTTTGATTACCCAAAGTATCGCGTACTAGCTCAGTGACGCTGCTCAAATCTAAACATGGGAGGATAATGTGATGCACAGCAGCACCACTCTGTTGAATTTTTTCGACAGTTTGAACTAACGGATGAGTCGAATTCACTTCGTTATCTCGATAGGCCCCTATCAGTAAAAAATATCGGCTATCTTGGTCAGTAACTAATTCCTCAATCAATTTTAAGGA
Source organism: Microcoleus sp. B6-A1 (assembly GCF_036705085.1). Taxonomy (NCBI): domain Bacteria; kingdom Bacillati; phylum Cyanobacteriota; class Cyanophyceae; order Oscillatoriales; family Microcoleaceae; genus Microcoleus; species Microcoleus sp. B6-A1. Next base: position 32,447 of record NZ_JAUBTU010000020.1, on the reverse strand, counting down.
AGCTAAATCTGCCCACTGCAAATCATCCAAAAATAGAACTAATGGGTGTTCGGCTTGGGCAAACACATTCATGAATTCTTTAAACAATCGATTAAAGCGATTTTGAGATTCTGTCGGCCCCAATTGTGGAACAGCAGGCTGCGAACCAATTATTAGTTCGACTGAAGGGATGACATCAATAATAATTTCACCGTTATTACCCAGCTTTGACAACAGCTTTTCTTTCCAAATTGTTAATTCTTCTGAGCTGGTTGTTAATAACTGCTGCATCAATGACTCAAAGGCTTGAGTTATTGCAGCATAAGGAATATCCCGCTTAAACTGGTCAAATTTTCCAGCAATAAAATAACCCCGTTGCCTGACAATTGGTTTGTGGATTTCACTGACAACTGAGGTTTTACCGATGCCTGAGTAACCGCTTACCAACACCATCTCTGTCTTCCCAAAGCTGACTCGCTCGAATGATGCCATCAAATCAGCGACTTCTTGTGTGCGACCGTAAAGTTTTTGGGGAATCAAAAATTGACCAGATTTGTCAAGTGTCCCTGGAATAAAATTTTCAATTTTGCCAGTAGTTTGTAGCTGAGTTAGACAATTTTCCAGGTCTGCTTTTACTCCAAAGGCACTTTGATATCTGTCTTCGGCATTTTTAGCTAATAGTTTCATGACAAGGGATGAAATTATCTGCGGGACTTGATTGTTTAGTTGATGGGGAGGAACTGGCGTCACCGCAATGTGGCTGTGAATTAATTCTAGCGGGTCGGTTGAATTAAAGGGCAACTCTCCTGTTAGCATTTCATAAAAGGTGATGCCTAGAGAGTACAAGTCAGTTCGGTAGTCGAGGTCTCGGTTCATCCGACCAGTTTGCTCTGGGGATATATAGGCTAGAGTGCCTTCTAGCACCATAGTATTGCTATTTTGGTGGACTTCTCTCGATAGGCGCGTCGCCATGCTAAAGTCGGTGATTTTTACTTGTTTTAAATCTGGTGTTATGATAATATTTGAGGGTTTTATATCTTTATGAATAATCTGGTTTTGATGCACTTCTCCGAGAGTTTGAGCCACTTGAATAGCTAGTGGCAAAAATTTATGAAGTTTAATGCTTTTACCCGCTTGATGGTGCTTGAGAGATTGACCGCCACAATCTTCTAAGATCAGAGCGAAACTGTTGTTATATTTTTCTAAGCTATGGGGTTTGACAATCCCTTCGAGTTTGAGATTCGAGCTAATTTTGTATTCATGTCTCAAACGGGTAATTTCTTCTATTGTGGGGTACTCGGTATTGAGTGTTTTAATAATGACTGACGATCGATCGGATTCCCTGACTCCGCGATAAATGATCGACTTCACACCAAGTTGAACAACTTCTGTGATTTTGTAACCGGGAAGTGTATTCATGCTTTTATTCTGTGACTAATTGTTGGGTTAACATCGTGCTTGATGTCGATCGAATCTCTGGCGAACTCTACTTAAGTATTTTTTGTAAGTATGGTAATTTGGGATACCTTATAATCTAAGTAATTACTCAGGGATTTTTTAGATAGCGAGATGCCTAAACTTTGAAAGTGCCTGGACGGGCGGACAGCCAAACATCTGGTTTGAACTCCGACTTAATCATGTACGGTCTGACACCTCACCGAGTTGATTGCCATATTGTAACAAATTCTGTGATGTCGATCGCACACATGACAGACAAATTTTTATATACTCAAGGTTTTGCTCAACGTTTGAGTCCGCTAACCAACAACGAAGGGGACGCCCGGAGGACGAAAACGCAGGTTTAGGCGATCGAGAACATAATTAAACGTGATGTCAAACACAACAATTATTGATTTAAATCACATTTGCGTCGTGATTAAGTTACTAGCCTATAGATTCATTAATCAGGTGCATCACAATGGAAGAAGTCCTAGAATTGATTGAAAAGAAGAAGCAAGAATTTGCTAAAGCAGAGCTATTTGAGTTTATGCGAGACAAAAGTATAGATCCAAGACAACGCCTAGCTTTCGCTCCCTGCATTGCTCACTTTGCAATGAGTTTTGGTGAATTGAACCAGTCTATTTTCAGAGAAGAACCAACCAACGATCCTCTTCAGGCAATGATCAACAATCATACTTACGAAGACGATCATCACTGGTTGTGGTTTTTGGCCGACATGGAAACACTGGGTATTAATAACAAATCCTTGAAGTTCAGCGATGCTTTGAATTTTGTCTGGAGCGAACAACTAAAAGCTTCACGGTTGGTAACATATCAAATTTTTCGATACGCTTTTGGAGCCAGTCCAATCACTAAGCTAGCAATTTTGGAAGTGGTAGAAGCATCGGGTAACGTGTTCTTGTCAGCGACAGCATCAATTGCCGAAGAACTCCGATCAATTACTAAAAAGGAGCTTATCTATTTTGGCTGTTTTCATTTGGATGTGGAAACAGGTCATACTACAGGGACGCCGGATGTTGAGCAATCGATCAAAAACATACCACTGACTATTGAGAGCCGTCAAGAGATTTTTGAGATAGTTGAGAATTTGTTTGAAATTTTCACGAAACAGATTGCTGAACTTCTGGTTTATGCAAAAACCCATAGCTTTGACCAACCTTTTGCCCAGCCCCGCGAGATTTTGCAACCTTTAAAAGCTGCGTAGCTTACGAGATGTAAAATTTGCTACTTTTAGAACCCGATCAATCTTAGAATTAGACAAAATCTATTACTTACAAGGAGACCTATCATGTCACAACTTAACAGCAATTCTTCTACGCTCATGAATGAACTAGAACCGAATTTGATCCACTCTTGGACAGAGAATTTGGATATTGCTCACACTTGGACAGAGAATTTGGATATCGCTCACACTTGGACTGAGAATCTGGATATTGCTCAAACTTCTCCCATAGCTGAAGATGAGAAAGTAGCAGTCGGATAAAATCTGTTGCAAACTGAAAGGTTGCACCAATGTCGATCGGGGGCTTTTTCGTGGGTGGGGGCGGGTTTACTTAACCTGTTTGTACCATTTAAAGCGGTTGGTGAACCCGCCCCTACAAATTTTTGATACTGGTGCAACATCTCAGCTAAAACCTGTTGTAAATAACTATTCAGCCACCGAATGATGGGCGGGTTTCTTTAACCTGTTTGTACCATTTAAAGCGGTTGGTGAGGGGAACCCCTACAAGTTAAGAATAGTTAGACATTTTTCTCGTCAATACCCAAATTCAGCATCTACTATTTCTCTGTGATATGAGCCATTACGACGTTGTAATTGTGGGTGGCGGCCCCGCTGGGAGCACTGCTGGCACTCTGATCAAGAAATACAATCCCAATCTGAGCGTGCTAATCCTAGAGAAAGAAAAATTCCCTCGCGATCATGTTGGGGAAAGTCAATTGCCTCAAATTAGTGATGTGCTTCAAGAAATGGGATGTTGGGACAAAGTAGAAGCAGCCGACTTCCCAATTAAAATCGGTGCTACCTATCGCTGGGGAACAGATCCGCATCCTTGGGATTTTAATTTTATCAAGCCTGAACAGTTTAAAGATGAGCGGCGTCCTGCTAAATTTGAGGGACAGAGACGGCAAACTGCTTTCCAAGTCGATCGAGCAAAATATGACGAAATTTTGCTGCGTCACGCGGAAGAAATGGGATGTTTAGTAAGAGAAGAAACGCCCGTTGTTAAAGTAGATATAGAGGGCGATCGCATTACCGCCCTGCACCTGCGGCAAGAACAAATAACTGCCCGCTACTACCTCGACGCATCGGGCCACATCGGCGTGCTGCGACGAGTTTTAGGAATTGAAACACACTGCCCGACGCGGTTGCAAAATATCGCTATCTGGGACTACTGGACAAACGCTGAATGGGCCGATAAAATTGGCGTTGGTGGCACCCGCGTACAGGTAATGAGTTTGAGTCACGGGTGGATTTGGTTTATTCCCTTGGGCCCCACTCGCACCAGTATCGGCTTTATTTGCCCTGCGGAACATTACAAGCAGATGAAACAGCGGCCAGAGGATATATACTCTCAAGCACTCAACAGCGAACCCCGCATCAGCAAGTTAATCGCTAATGCTACCAGTACCGGAAAGATTGAAACTACAAAAGATTGGTCATTTTTGGCTGATAGAACAGTAGGAGAAAACTGGTTTTTGGTCGGAGAAGCGGCAGGTTTTGCTGACCCTATTTTAGCTGCTGGCATGACTTTAGCTCACACTGGTGCCCGTGAAGTCGCTTACACAATTTTGGAACTAGAGCAGCAGAAGCACGAGGCTAACTGGCTGAAAACTCAATACGATCACAATCAGCGCAGCCGAGTTAAAAAGCACATTCGGTTCGCGGATTACTGGTACGCTGCTAATGGTCAGTTCACTGATTTACAAGAGCATTCTAGGGAAATCGCGCGGGATTCTGGGTTGAATTTAAGCCCGGAAAAAGCTTTTCAGTGGTTGGCTCAAGGCGGATTCACGAATGATATTTTGGGTCAAGCTGTGATTGCTGGATTTGATTTGGGTTCTATGAAACAGGTGATGCAACGCTTTTCGCAGCAGGAGGTTCCGTGGCTACTTTCGGCATACAATGTGTTTCAGTTAGATTTATTGGATGCGGAAGTCGAGTTTGTCGCTGTTTATGATGCTGGTCAAATTAGCAAGATCAAGTGTTATGTGAAGAACGGTCAGCGCTTGCCTGTTACAGGATTCTACGGTTTGCTGATTGACATTTTGGGCCGCACTCAGTACATTGAACAAATTTATCGGCAGTTGGTACTGGTGTTTAAGGAACGTTTTTCTGTGCAACACGCACGAGTAGCTCTTCATCAAGCCCTTGGTTGCTTGGAGGTGATGGTGAGTTCTGGTATTGTCAAGGCGATATTAAACCCGGAGTTGTCTAAGTTGAATATTTCCATACCTATGGAAGGTGAGTTAATTCACACTCACAGGGATGTGAATTAAGGCGCTACCAGAAAGCTTGACCCCAAACCATCTCAAGTCTTAAAAAACAAAAAGTCTGAAGCTGGAAAATTCCAACTTCAGACTTTTACTAACTCCCCGGGTAGGATTTGAACCTACGACCAATCGGTTACACTTATCCCAACGTTTCCGAAGGGGGCGGACTATTTCATCATCCCTACAAATCATGTTTGTGATTTGTCGTCGGATGTCGGGCGCTATGAGATTTATTGGTTAGGCTCCTCATCTCTAGTCTCTGCACCTTTCCGGCTACTTGCGATCGTAACCGCTGCCTTTCGCCAGACTTGGCTCAAGATTGCCGCCACCCGAAGTGCTGCGGTTTCCTTGAATTCACCCGATTTTTCAGTATCCGTTACCGGATAGAGCTGCTATGTCACTAGGGCTTTTGGTTGATACCAAAGGCTTGCATTCATTACAGCCGACCGCTCTGCCACTGAGCTACCGAGGATTGGGGGTTTTTGTTACCCACATTTACTAACAATAGCTGAACTTCCTCGATTTGGCAAGGCCTTTGAGAAACTTTTTTTTTGTCAGACAGGGAGCGGGTTTCAGCAGCTAATGCAGCCCCATTCTCAACTTGGCGAGGCGCTGCTGGGATTCTGGATCGAGGGAACTGGCGAGAAAGCGACTGGAATTTTGTTTGCGGGATTTGTGCCGGCGCTCGCTGCGGCGGGCGGTGGATTCTACGTCAGCCGCTAGTTGTTCGGCGGACATCCATTCGGCACCGTAGCCGACTACGGTCAATTGCTGCGCTCGGTCTGAGGTGGCGACAATCATGCGGCCTTTGCCTTTGACCGATCGCAACTCGTAGCGCAAACTAGCACAAGATTTTTCAATATAAGTATCTGCTGTCTGACCGAAGTCAGTGTAGTGCACTGATAAATTTTTAGTAATAATTTCTTTAACGCCGGGAGTATCTCGATAGTGGGCGTCAAATACAAGTCGAGCCTCAAAATCTTGAACGGCGCTGTAGTTAACTAAAACCTCAATCAACTCGCGGCGAGCTGTTTCGAGTTCGTCGCGATCGCGCTTCTCTCGGAGTCGAGGCCAAAGTCCAATTATGTTATAGCCGTCTACAAGTAAAACTGCTTGTGATACATAGGGTGACATGGTTCAAGGCTGAAGAGCTCCAGCACGTATAGGACATTATTTGCATTGTTCATCAAAGCTTTTGTTCAATAATATTACCTATTGATGTGTAATTGCTAGGTTACATCGCAATAATTAAACCCCCCAGAGCCAGCTTTACCTGAGTTTTGGGGGGTTAGATTCATCTATAAATTTTCCGGATTATTCGGCAGATTCCAGTGGGACGGGCGATCTTACAACTGTCGGCAGGGATATTTTCTCAACAGCAGGAGTACAACCGAGCCACTGCACCGACAACTGGGCAAACTGCTGCGGGGGGCCGCTCACGCAAAAACGAGTCGGCAGCGCAGTACCAGGATTCCGCAGCCCTAAAAGCTCCAATTCTCTGGCAGCAGCAGCCACCACCCGTACCGCAGGATCGATCAATGTCACCCCAGCAGGCAAAAGTGAGCGCAGCACAGGAGCCAGCAGCGGATAATGAGTGCAGCCGTAAATCAGCGTATCGATGCGCTGCTGAATCAAAGGAGCCAAATATTCCCGAGCCACCTCACAAGTATAAGGGTCGTGAATCCGGTTTTGCTCCACCAGCGGCACAAAAGCCGGACAGCTAACCTGCCAAACTAGGCAAGAATCGTCCATCTCCAAAATCGCATTTCGATAAGCATTGCTAGCAGCCGTCGCAGGAGTTGCGATGACCCCGATCCGCTTGCCTTGCTGCACCGCAGCCTGCGCCCCCGGCAGAATTACTCCCAGCACCGGGATATCAAATTCAGCCTGCACCATCTCCATCGCCAAAGCAGAACTGGTGTTGCAGGCCATAATGACCATTTTCACATCCTGTTCCACCAACCAGGCCATAATTTCGCGGACAAACTCCACAATTTCTGACGGCGTGCGAGTGCCGTAAGGCAGCCTCGCCGTATCTCCAAAATAAAGTATCGATTCGTTGGGCAATTGTCGGTACAACTGGGTCAAAACAGTCAAACCGCCCACGCCGCTGTCAAAAATACCGATTCTTTGTTGTCCAGAGTCTGTTGTCATTTGTTAATAGTTAGTTGTCTGTTGTCTGTTGTCTGTTGGCAGTTGGCAGTTGGCAGTTGGCAGTTGGCAGTTGGCAGTTGTCAGTTGTCATTTGTTAATCGTTTGCAGTGGCTAATAACAGATAACCAATAACATTAATCAACAGTCAACAGTCAACAGTCAACTGCCCACTGCCCATTATCTTTGTTGAAGATAAAACAAAATGCCGCGAGCGATCGAAGCCGCCATTTGACTGCGGTAAGCTGGGTCAGACAGCCTAGCAGCATCATCAGCACCCGTCACAAAACCCACCTCCAGCAAAACAGAAGGCATAGAAGTCTTCCTCAAAACATAAAATCGCGCCTGCCGCACTCGGCGGTCACTCGCCCCCGTCCCCTCCAAAATACTGGCGTGAATCACCCTCGCCAAATCTTGGCCGTTATTGAAATAATAAGTCTCAATCCCACTGATATCGGGCCGACTCATATTAATCGCATTAGCGTGAATGCTGACAAACAAACTAGCATTCACCCGTTCCGCCAAAGAAACTCGGGGTTCCAGGTCGATTTCCCTGTCGTCAGTCCGAGTCATCACCGCCTGCACCCCCTGTTGTTCCAGCAGCCTCGCCACCTGAAGCGAGATATCCAAAACAATCTCCTTTTCCTGAATGCCCTGAATCCCGACTGCCCCCGGATCGCGGCCACCGTGACCAGGATCGATCACTACTACGGCGCGGCGGTTTGAAGCTTGGGGCAACTCATCGGTGCCGAAAGTCCTTCTCGGCAAAGGCTGCAAATTGGGAGTGCGAGTCAAAGGCTGCGCGCTAGCATTCGATCGCAACTGCAAAGACAGCAACTGCGGGTTGGGTCTCGTCACCCTGCCTACCTCTACCCCCGATCGTGGCTGCACCCAAACCACCACAGTCTCCGCATCTTCTTGGCTGGCACTAAACGATACAGGACTGTTGGCATCGAGCTGAGGAATTTCGCCGGTCAGGACACTAGAGGCGATCCTAATCCAGTAAGCTCTCGACCCCTGATCCCACCCGCTGGTATAGGAGACTTGGCGGTCAGTTCTCACCACCAGTTGCGTGCCGTTACTGGCTAAATCAATTGACTGAACTCTCGCTAAATTTCCTTGAGATTGTCTCGCCGGAGGAGCTACAGTCAGGCTGCGGGGAACCGAGGGCTGTCTTACACTTCCAGGCAATAGCACAACCCCGCCCAAATTGCTCACAGACGCTCGCCACTGAGTATTAGGACTCTTCATCCGCAAAGTCACGCGGGTAACGGGCGGGTCTGTTGGCAGTTGCCGGACTTCAATCTTGTCAACCCCGTGCTTACCGTTCGTTTGAGGCTGTTGGCTGCTTAGGCCCGGCGCTAAACTCGCTCCTTCAATATCGAGGGTGGCGATGTCCCCAGCCCGACTTTGTTCAAAATTAATTTGGGGGCGACCGCCCGCAGTGCGGACTAAAAAACCGTCCGCCGTCACCTGAACGTTCTGAACTACAGTCGCCTCGCCAGACTGGGCTTGGGATGCTGAAGGTTCAACCGATAACCTTTCTCCCCCTGGCTCTGAAATCGGATTTTGAGTTCCTCCCCGCACCGGCGTTGGCAAATCCACTGTCCACTCGCTCGGAGAAATACCCCGGAATTTTACTTGCTCGGGGTCTATAGTAAACCCGTCTCTGATCTCGACCACAATTCTGGTCGTATCGTTGTCAAACTGCCCTACCCGCACCGATTCGATCGCCCCTGAGAGCGGTCTGCTGACCGAGGGACGACCCAGACTCGTCCCCGGCAAGTCGATTACCAACCGCATCGGGTTGAAAATCAGTTGAGCCTTGGGTTGTACTCCCCCGTCTGTTGTAATGTAAAGCCGGTTCTCTGAAGCATCAAACCGCCAAGATTGCAGTCTAGCTGCTTCGGCGGCTCCGGCGAGCAAAAATACACTTAAGAAACTCGGTAGTAGCCAGTGGAATTTCACGACAGTTTTTTCCTCGTTTGCGTTACTGCCAAAAGCTGGAAGGGCGCTGCTTGCCCTCAGAGGCTTTCAGCAGTTAGCCGCCAGCAGACCGGGGACACGGGAGCCCTCAGTTGTTGGCTAAATTGACTTTTTTATGCGTTAATAGGCTCCAAAATGCCAGATCCCGGCATTTTTGAACTTTCCCGTATAATTGGGGGCGATCGGTTATAAGCAGACTGAAAGATTGTTGGCACAAGGGAAGGTATTTATTTTTAGGAGCAAGAAACAAGGTGTTTCTTGAAGTTAGAAGGTACAAGTTAGAAGGTAGAATTTTACCGTTCTTCCAGGGAGGGGTTTCATAGCTCTTTAATGTTGGCGAAGCTCGTTACGGCCAGGGTTATAATCCGCTTTACACTTGCGTTTTGTTCTAACTTTTCCTAAACTACCTCAATAACTTAACAACTTACCTCGACAACAATCCGGATTTCCAAGATTTAGGTAACTTTTCAAGGTCACCAAATGTTAGTCCCTGACCAACTGACATATTCTTTTGGAAAAGCTTTTTTGCTACTTTTTTGCTAAGAGATTGACAGTTAAATACAACTACATATCGCCCCTGCTCTCTTTTTTTCTGGATTTTTTTAATCAGTGGTTTTCGGTGCTGCTTGACACTTAGTGGGGCGATCGCGATCGCGCCCGCCAATTTAACATTATGATAGCTAGTCCATGTTTTCAGCAGTAACGGGAGAGTTTTGTGTGTTACTTGGGCCGGCAATGCTTTGTGTTTTAGGCTCTTTTTGAGTGCACGATCGACAGCCAGAGCATTGGTTGGTTGGCCAGAGAAAAAGTTTTGACCGTAGATATAGTAGTTATCGCAGTTGTAAAGTTTGTGGGACAGCAAAGACAATCGATCGGCTTCTGGGTAAAACCTGTGATTTGGTTTAATGACTTGCCTTTCGACTAACTGCATAACTTGGATGTGTACTACCAGTTAGAGAAGATACACTATCTTGGTGATTGTGTCAATCTCTGACCGAAAGCATCCAGGATACAAGCCCTCGGATTCATTCCTTCGCAGACTCAGGACCCAGAAATAAAAAACCTGTATCCGATAAAGAAGCCCTCGAATTGATCCGTGGGGTCAATGCTTCAATTCTAAAATCTAAAATCTAAAATCTAAAATCGATTAACCTTCTAAAAAAATGGCAATCAATAACCGTAGATACATGACTTCACAGAAAGACGGAGACTTACTTTCCTGCAGGAGTCGTCCACAGCAAACAAGTGGTTTAGGTTAGCTCAAGCCTGTAGATAGCCGCTGGGGAGTCAATCTCGAAGATCAAATCGACTGACTCTCAAGATAGGGAAGTTTTGTACTATAGCAACTGCCCTGACGGTGAGGACGTTCTTAATTTTTGAAACCTAAGCGGTCGATTGCGCCTTCTTGCAGGACTTCTTTTTACCCGCTTTGCTTCGCCCCTAGAGCTTTCAACATCTGCTATACAATACCACCGGTGCGATCGAGTTCTAGCAAATTTATTTTTGAGCGGGATCGATACCTGCAAGTTATTTTTTTCCCCTAGTAATCCACTGCCCCATGTCTAATCAACAGTGCTGCAATTCGCTCTCGCCCCTAGGTGCAAAATTCCGGCTCATCCAGTTCAAAATTGCTTGATTTACTTGTTCCGGGCATTCATCTTGGGGACAGTGGCCGGCATTGTCTAATTCAACTAGCTCTACATAATTGGGATTGCATTCGACAAATTGGTGGGGTCGGGCGAACCGAGGGGGAATCATCCGGTCTTGTTTGCCCCAAATTAACAGCATGGGGATTGTTAAATTTCGCATCACAATCTTGACACTGGGGCAAAATTTTGAACTGCCTACAGCTTTAAATAAAGCGCAGAAGGCGCGGGCGGCTCCCCGATCGCCTGCGGGCCCTGCTAGAATTTCCACTAATTCGTCGGTAACAGCTTCGGGGTTGGAGTAGGCAAAGCCAACCCAGCGGCGGACAAAGGAAGGCTTGCGGGCAAAATAAAACAGAGGCCTGAGTACGATCGGAGAAACAAACAAACTTTCAACCGCTTCGATCGCCGGAAGCAGCCATCCAGGCACCGCCTCGGCTCGCACAGAGGGGTCTGGGAGGCTAATCATTACCGTGCCGGCCACCATGTCCGGGTGAGCCGCCGCTACGGCCAGACAAATTAGCGAGCCGATCGAGTTTCCTGCCAATATTACTGGCTCTCTGATAAAAGTTAGCCAAAAATCATAAACTTGATCGACCCACAGAGACACAGAGTAGTCGATCGGAGCTTTTTGGGAAGCGCCAAACCCTAACAAATCCAAGGCGTAAACCGTTTGGTTTTCGGCTAGTTGGGCGAGATTTTGTCGCCAGTGACCGATCGAAGCTCCAAACCCGTGCAGTAAAATAATCGGCGTTCCCGATGCGCGCGCGGCAATTGGTTCGGCCGCAGAATCTTGAAATTCCAGCGCGCCTTGATTTCGTCCCCCATCGGGCCGCAAATAAGTGTAGCGAGTTTGCCAACCCCGCCACATCCAGTCTCGTTGAGTTCCCACCCGTTGGTGCCACAGCAGAGAATTTGTCAATTTTGCCTCAGATCGCAACATAAATTTACACTTGCTTATACCTATTCTACAAGGCAAATCAGGCGACTTGGGGGAGTTGCCAGACCGGGCGAGATGGGCTAGGAAAAGCGGTTTTACCTCATCCTTAAGCTTTTACCCTGAATTTTTGACGGTTTTGTCATCGATCGGGCAAGGGGGCGGGCGATCGTGTGTGAAGTTAAAATAAAACTAGGCAGAAACTCAGCCAGAGTGAGTAGAATAGCAAGTATTGTAAGAATTCATTTACGATCAGTCCAAATATTCCCCAAGGCTTTAGCGCAGGGGACACAGGGCGCGGTAGTACGTCCGGTAAGGGTAACACCTTATAAAACAGTTTGATCGTCAATCGTGAAAAATTGACCGATCAAACCTGTAACTATCAAAAAGCTTCGCTATTAAACTACTGCTTGTAAAACCATTCATGCCTGTGATTGAAAGAAGACAAAATCGCAACCTACCCCAGATCAACGAAAATATTCGATACCCCAAAATCCGGGTAATCGATACCGACGGCGCGCAACTAGGGATATTGACGCCTGCAGAAGCGCTGCGCCTGGCAGAAGAAAAAGAACTGGATCTCGTACTTGTCAGCGACAAAGCTGACCCGCCCGTATGCCGGGTAATGGACTATGGGAAGTACAAATTCGAGCAGGAAAAGAAAGCGCGAGAAGCAAAGCGGAAGCAGCACACTGCCGATGTTAAAGAAGTGAAGATGCGCTACAAAATTGAAGAACACGACTACCAAGTGCGCCTCAAACTAGCAGACCGCTTTATCAAATCTGGGGACAAAGTAAAAGCCACGATCATGTTCAGAGGTCGGGAAATCCAACACAGCAACCTAGCAGAGGACTTGCTTAAGCGCATGGCCACAGATTTGCAGGAAATCGCAGAAGTGCAGCAAGCGCCGAAAAAAGAAGGACGCAGTATGATGATGCTGCTGTCGCCGAAAAAAGTATAAATAGATAGTCATTAGTGAGCAGTCATCAGTCATAAACTGGTGACTGATAGCTGATGACTTCGGAAGTTAGTCAGGAATAAGCTACCACACAGGGAAATCAACGCTGCATGGAAAATTTTCAAATCAGCGGTTCGGCGGGAGTAAGACAAGGAGTGCTACGATCGCTCAACCTGCGATCAGAAGAAGTAGAGCGAACCTTACTGATGTTCCTCGTCTACACTCTAACCTCCGTCGGGCTGATCTGGCTGGAACTCAGCACAGTAGGTCTGTTTTTAGACGAGTACGGTGCCGACAAAATGCCTTTTATCTACATAGCCAGCGCCTTTATCGGTTCTGGCTTGGGATTTGTCTACTCGTGGCTGCAAAAAATCCTGCCGCTGAGGCGCACCGTCGTAGTGGTTCTGGGCATGATGTCGGTACCGCTATTTTTGTTTCGATTCGGAATTGGCTACGAAAATACTAAGATAGCTGGCATCAGCATCGCTTTTATTACTATTTTTTTGATGTGGCTGTGGGTGGAAGCTTGCTATGTCCTCAATGACCTCAACACTTCTATCACTTCCAACCAACTGTTTAATATTAGAGAAATCAAGCGCACCTATCCGCTAGTCAGTAGCGGCTATCTAGTAGCTGGAGTAGTCAGCGGATTTTCTCTGCCTGTTTTGCTGTACGTAGTCGGACTCAAAAACGTTACCCTGATATCGGGGTTGATGGTGGCGACAGGCTCGGTGTTGCTGTACTACCTCACGGAAAAATACAGCCAAGCATTCCCGGAAACGGCTCACTGGACGGATGACGACGAAGACGACGACCAAGAAGAATTTACCGCCCGCAAAGTTACAGGCCCGCTGCAAAAATACGCCGTACCTCTAGTCAGTTTCTTCATCCTCGCAGAAGTCGTCTACGTGCTGGTAGATTTCCAATTCTACAGCCAGCTAGAATACCAAAACCCGGGGGACGGAGCTAGCTGGATCGCTAGCTTCCTGGGCATTTATGAAGGCATACAAGGCCTGTTTCAAGTGGCGACTCAGTGGTTCGCTTCGAGTCGGTTGGTGGAAAGAATCGGTGTATTCGTGACGGCGATGATTTTGCCGGCAGGCATCGCTATACTCGGGGTGCTGACCATAGGAGCATCTCTGGGCCAGCTAGTATCTGTGTTCATCGGCCTGATATTGCTGAGATTTTTAGACGAACTGCTCCACTACACGCTTTTGGAAACCGTTAGCCCGGTTTTATTTCAACCGATTCCCGACAATATTCGATCGGGAATTCAAACTTTGGTCAACGGTGTGGGCGAACCTTTGTCCTGCGGAGCTACAGGAGTAGGCATCCTGATTATGCTGTGGGTGACAGGCAAGATACTCCCTCAGCAAGACGAAAATGTATTTCACGACCAGCAAAGCTTGATATTTATTGGCGCGATCGTCATATTGGCGCTGTTGTGGGTGTTTGTCGTATGGTTGATCCGCTCTCAATACGTGGGTTTGTTGGTCAAAAGTGCGGAGCGGGGGCGCTTGGGCGTCACAGACGTTGACCTCAAAGCTCTCAAGCGCGCAGTGGTGGAAACTCTACAAAAGCCGGGGGGCGAAGATGAAAAGCGCTCTTGCATAGAACTCCTGACGCAAATTGACCCCAAAAATGTCGGAGAAGTTCTCGCTCCCATCCTCGATTCGCTGTCCCCTGGTTTGCAGCGCCAGAGCTTGGAAACGATGCTACAACACCCGAACCCCGCTTATTTAGAATCTGTCCGCGCACTCTCGCAGCAATCCTTGCCGCCGGAGGTGCTGGCTTTGGCTTTGCGCTACATCTGGCTGACGGAAGCTGAACCGAATATTGAGAGCTTGCGGCCGTACTTGCAGCCGACGGTCGATCCGGTGGTGCGGGGTACGGCGGCTGCTTTAATTATGAGAAGGGGCGATCGCCAGCAAAAGGCAGAGGCTACTAATACGCTGCGGCAAATGCTGACACACAAGCAAGAGCGGGAACGTGTTATGGGGACGCGGGCTCTGGGAGAAGCTGATTATTTGCAAGGACTGCGGCTGCATATCCCCAATCTGTTGCAAGATGAATCTCTGCGAGTGCGCTGCGCTCTGTTAGACGTGATTTCGTCTACTCATTCAGAAGAATATTATCCTTCGCTGCTACGCGGACTTGGTTACAAATCGACTAGGGAAGCGGCTTTGCAGGCTATAGTCAAACTTCACAACGACGCGATTCCTTTGCTCGTGTATTTGGCTGAGGACATCCACAAGTCGGATTTGGTCAGGTTGCAAGCTTGGACGGCTCTGGGTCAAATTGGAACTGTGGAGGCGATCGACATTTTGGTGAGCAATTTGATGACGGCTTGGGGAACGACGAGGCGCAATATCCTCCGCATCCTGTTGAAAATGCCTTCGGAAGCGGGGATAGAAGGGGTTCTAGACCGCATCGGCCGTAGCGGCTTGGAAACTCTTATCGAACAGGAGTTAATGTTTATCGGTCAAATTTATGCAGGTCTGGTAGATTTGTCTGGGGTAACGAGCTACGGCAATTTCTCGGATCGGGAAGCCAACAGCACCTGGGCACCTGGGAACGATACGGCTCAATTGTTGCAGCGGGCTCTGGCGGGGTTGGAAGCTGATGCTAGGGAGCGGTGTTTTTTGCTGATGAAGTTTCTTTATCCGTTGGACACGGTACAAGCCGCTGCTTTCAACATCGCTTCTGGCCAACCTTCTTTGGTTGCTAGGGGATTGGAAATTCTCGACAATACTGTGGATATAGCTAGGAAGCGATCGCTCATCAATTTGTTAGATCAACACTCGGAAAGAGAAAAATTGAGCAACCTCTCGGAATTGATGGTTTACAAACCTCTAGCGCCTAGCGATCGTTTGCGCCGCTTGCTAGAATTGCGCCACTTCCTTTCGGATTGGGCTTTGGCCTGCTGCTTTCACTTGGCGAGGGAAGCGCGCTGGAGTCTTACGGCTCAACAAACTCTCGTCTGTCTGCAACACCCGACGGGTTTTGTCCGCGAAGCAGTGTTAGCCTATTTGAAAATAGCCTCGCCCCGGGCTTTGGTCGAATTGTTGCCCAGGCTGCAAAATGACCCCGATAATTTGGTATCCGCTCAAGTTGAAGAAATGATGGCAGAGTTGGGTGCTGGGGGGAAAAGGTAAAGAAGGAAGAAGGAAGAAGGAAGAAGGAAGAAGGAAGAGGGAAGAAGGAAGAGGGAACAAAAAGAAACTATGCCCAATGCCCAATGCCCAATGCCCAATGCCCAATGCCCAATGCCCAATGCCTCTTCCTCTTCCTTTGTTTAAGTTTAAATTAATCACTGCATCTCATTATGTTAACAAGCGTCGAACGCCTATTGTTTGTGAGGGAGGTTCCGATTTTTAAGGAACTGCGGGATGATTTTCTCGTGCGTCTAGCATCGGTAATGGATGAACTTTCGTTTCCTTCCAAGCACAGGATTTTTACGGAAGGACAAGAAGGGCGGTCTCTCTATATTTTGGTATCGGGAACGGTGCGCGTGCATATAGGCGATCGGGATTTGGCACAGTTGAAAGCGGGGGCTTGTTTCGGGGAAATGTCGCTGTTTGATGCAGAACCTCGATCGGCTTCTATTTCTACTGTCGAACAATCCGAGTGTTTGATGCTGACTCAAATGCAGCTATACGATGCGATTGATGAAACGCCGGGAATTGCGGTGAATATTATTCGTTTGCTGTCGCGCCGGATTCGGGAGTTGAATCAAAAGTTGAATGCTAAAGAGGCAATTATGCCTCCTACAGAGACTGTGAGAGTTCCTGAAATGCGATGAAATTGGGGAATTGAGAATTGTGTTTTTAGTCGATCGGTAATTCTGCACAATTTATCTTCTGTAAGGTGCCAATAGCGCACAATTTTTCTGGCTAGTGTCCGCTATTGGCACCTTATACTAGATTCACAAAAAAATGTAACTATAGACAACCCCCAAACCAGAATATTCATCAGTCATAGCCAATCTAAAATCTAAAATCTAAAATCTAAAATCTAAAATTTAAAATTTAAAATGGCATTACTATCGCCAATAAGGCCGGCCCTTCCAAAAAACTCCCACCGTAACTCCGATTAGTGCAGTTTCCGATAAACTTGCTAATAAAGGAGGGATGGGTAGGAATGACTTTAACACCAAACCCAAGAGCACGCAGAAAACTAAAACCCACAAACTAATTCGGTTGAGCAAAAATTGTTGTTGCCAATACTCTAAAAAGTACACTGCTAAAGCTCCCATTCCCACAGCAGCAGCGAAAGGTATCAATGTTCCGAGGGATGAGCCGTAAAGAAGCGTCACGACGTTGCGGATTGGCCGCGATTGCGTGAAACCCCAGGCTAAAAATAACTCCAATCCAACCACGATGCAGTTGACGAGGGCGGCAATTTGCAGCATTTCTCGCCAAGGTAAAAGTTTTAAGCGCCGCAGAAAATTACTCACGATCGGCAGATTAGGTAGGTTGCTTTGATTTTATAACAGTTTTGCCCTGGCGATCGACCTTTGATGACAATTTGTGAAGTAAAATAAAGATATAGAGCAGTCTCTTGACAAATTCACCCAGAGTACCTGCCTATTAGTTGTTGGAACCGTGAAAGGAAAAAAGTTATGGTGGAGAACACTGTCGATTGTGCTGTAGCTTGCGTCAATGGCTGCGTTCTGGGCGACAAGTGCCCGAAGCGGGAATACGCAGAAGCAACGTCCAACTTTATTGAAAATACTTCTCTGGATAAAATGCTAGAAATAGCAGAGGAAGCGGTGAGAAGGAAACGGACGGAACCCCCCAAATGGATAATTCCTGATTTTCCCGAATAGAATTAACATCCCCATTAAAAAGTGATCGCCCGTTGCAAAAGGGCGATCGCTTTTTGTATTCCCAATGAAATAGCCGATTAAAATCCATATATTTCCTGGGATAGAAGCTAAAAACTTAAATTAGGAATTATTATATGACTTAATTATATCCATCTACAATTACTAAAAACAATTCATTTAAAGCCAAATTGGGACATTTTAAATTTAATTGAGTTCAAAAAGAAACAGGAGCAAGTATTGTGGCACAGCAAAAGAAACGCAACCCAAAAACAACTACAGAACGCGATAATGTGGGCGAATTGCCTCAACAAATTACCGAATCTTACGGTACCGGCGTCATTGATCAACCGGGAGTGAGCCCAGACGACATAACAACTCTGCAGGACAGCAGTTCGGAATACTCTTCCACTTCCCAAATCGGCGGCGAGGATGGCGATCCGGCTGCAGAACAAGAAAGTGCTACGGGCGAGCAATCGGTGGGCGGAACCGCGCCTACTCCCGACCTGGATATGGTTGACGAACTCGGAGCCGCTGCGGGCATAGAGATGGCGGATGGGGCTATTTTGCACACAACAGATATGCTTGAACATCGAGATGAAAGTCGGTGGGAATTAGACCCTAGTTCTGCGGAAGATTATCAGGAACGACCGGATTTATAGGTAGATTTTTCACCAAAAAATAGGTAGTATAATAGGAGCGGGTTCACCAGTATTCATACTTTATCTGCCAAGTATTTGTAAATCCGCCCCTCATCACTTTTGCTCTCGAAGCACATATCCAGCTCCCCGAACACTAGGCAGCAGGCGTTTGGAGTTACTTGCTTCTAATTTAATCCGTAACGCACGAATATACACTTCAATAATATGTGACTCGCCCATATTATTGTTACCCCAGAATTTTTCTATAATTAGGTCGCGGGTTATCATTTGACGGAAATTTTGCTGTATAAATTCTAACAAATCAAACTCTTTGGCAGTGAGTTCAATTAGTTGACGACCTCCCTAAACTTCAAGGGTTAAACCGTTCCAAATTAGGTCTTAAAATTGTAAATTATCCGGGTCATTTGCTTGAGTTGGGTGGAGAGGGGCTTTGACTGTCGCTAGGAGTTATTCAATACTGAAAGCCTAGTAACATATAGGCTCAAAGTGATGCAGGGAATTAGTGGCTAACCGGCACTGACATGACCGCCAGCAGTTTTCATTTCCCTGAGAACAAGGTAATTGTAATTGCTCGATTGCGTAATTGAGAAACCTGTAGCTCACCCAACTGACAACTGCTATATAGCAATCCTAAATGAATCGTAAAATTTTTACCCCACCCCAACCCTCCCCGATGCCTTGGGGAGGGAGTAAGAAATTCACAAATGATTTAGGATTGCTATATCTTCTTATTGCTCAACATCTCCGGTGAATTACCCCTCATAAAGCGTGTTTGTAGTCAGGACTTTAGCCCTCTATATGGGGGTGAATAATCATTATTAGTCCTGAGTACAAACTTACTGTGCTTAGATCACCGGGTATGATATTATGTATCGCAAAAACCGGGTTGATGAAGCCGGGAGCATCTCATATTTGTAAAAAGACTTCTTCTTCGTGCTTCCTTCTTCCTCTTTCCTCCTGACTCCTGACTCCTGGCTCCTAACTCCAATTTCTAGATTGGCTGCTTTCATTGAGATGCTCCCGATGAAGCGATGAAGCCAACCCTCTTCAACAAAAAGGTGATATATGGAATTTAAAGATTTTCTGGCTTTGCTGCATCCTATTTTAGCTGTAGCGATTGTTTTTCCTATGCTTGGTATTGTTCTCAATATGGGGTGGCAAACCATGCAGCGTCGGAAGCAAATTGCGATCGACACCAAGAGCAAAATTCCACCTGTAGTCGGTTCAGAACACGTCAAAGCAGGTCGAATTCTGTCAGGTTCTGTGGTAGGAGTGACGTTGGTGGGTCTAGCCTACCCGATTTTTGAGCATATTTTGAGCAAGGATGTTTGGAGCAAAAACTCGTTTCAGGTCATTTTCATTGTGCTGATGTTTGTTGCAACTGTGGGTTCTTTGGTCATGCTATATCGAGCGACACCCGCTTTATGGCGCGGCATATTTGCGACCCTAACAGGTACGGGTTTGGTGATTCTTGGCACTCAGGATGGCGTTTATCGGCGAACCAATGAATGGTATTGGTCTCACTACTACATTGGCATCGCCGCTGCGCTAATTATGGTTTTTTCCCTTGCCATCATTGAAGACATTTACAAAGACCGTTCAAATCGCTGGCGCACTATCCATGTCATCTTGAACTCGATCGCTGTGTTGCTCTTTCTGGGACAGGGAATGACCGGAACCAGGGATTTATTAGAAATTCCTCTAAACTGGCAGAAACCCTATATTTATACCTGTGATTTCACCAATAAGACCTGCCCAAAACCGTGAGCGATCGCATTACTTCGATATTCAAGTCTAAAATTAGTAGAAATTAGAATGGCGGGACGCCCAACCCCTACTCCCCACAAGCAATTTGATGTATTGTGGAACAGGCATCTTGCCTGTTCTTGAGATGTGATGTATTGTGGAACAGGCATCTTGCCTGTTCTTGAGATGTGATGTATTGTGGAACAGGCATCTTGCCTGTTCTTG
>NZ_JAUBTU010000020.1:0-12279 GCF_036705085.1 Microcoleus sp. B6-A1 | reverse complement strand
AGATGAGAATGGTGCAATATCTCAGTCACTCCTAATCAGTCACCAATCTTAATCATTGCGAGTCAAACCCTGAAGACTAACTTGCAAAATCGACAAACCCAAAATTAGCAAAAACAAAACCAGCCCGATCGTACAAGCATAGCCAATTTCCAAATCCTTAAAAGCCCGTTCGTAAAGATAATAAACAACAGTCTTAGAACTATTGCGAGGCCCGCCCTGAGTCATAATATAAACTTCTTCAAAAACCTTAGTAGCAGAAATCGCCGAAATCACTGCTACCAAAACTAAATAAGGCTTCATCAGGGGCACAGTAATATCCCAGTGCTTTCCCAAACCATCAGAACCATCAATAGCAGCCGCCTCATAAAGTTCTGCCGGAATAGCTTGCAGCCCTGCCAAATAAATTACCATGTAATAGCCCAATCCTTTCCAGATAGTAACTGCCATGACGCTAAAGATTGCTAACTTCGGATTAGCCAGCCAAGAAACAGGAGGTAAACCCAACAATTCCCCCAACTGATTCAGCAGTCCAGTCTCAGCAAACAGCCACTTCCAAGCAATCCCGGCGACAACCATTGAAATCACCGCCGGCGTGTAGTATGCGGCTCGAAACCAGTTCATCCCCTTAAGTTTTTGGTTGCACAAAATCGCCATTCCCAACGGTAGAACAACCAATACAGGCACAACGCAGGTGATATACAGCAGCGTATTCGTCAAAGTTTGCCAAAATGTGCGATCGCCCCACAACCTGTAAAAATTCTTCAACCCCACCCACTGCGGCATTTGAGTTAAATCATATTCGTAATTGGTAAAACTCAAATAAAAAGCTTGCACTGCCGGCCACAAAACAGTCAAACTCAAAATAAATAAAGCCGGAAGCAAAAACAAATAAGGAGTCAGTTTTCGTCGGGAAAAAGTAACAGACATAAATTAATTATTAGTTATTAGTTATTAGTTATTGGTTATAACTGGTTCCCAGGCTGAGCCTAGGAACCAGTTATTTCTTAGTCTGCGGAGGCAGACTTCGTTTGTGTAGACGCGGTTTCAACCGCCGAGTAATCAAGGGGTAACAAACTAATCAGCCTCTACAAACAATTGTTATTTAACTCCCGAAAACAAACCCTGCCAGTCTCCGGGAGAACTGCCATTTTCCCCCTCTTTCACCTCAAAAGTAACGTTGCAAGCTTGCGGTTGTTCCAAAGCCTCCACGCACAATTCTGCAATATCTTCCCGACTGACTTTGCCCCTAATATTGTCTCCTTGCTCAAATATTAAAGCTTTGCCTCCCGCTTCTTCTGTCAAAGCGCAAGGTCTGACAACAGTATAAGGTATGCCGCTCGATCGCACGCAATCTTCCCCTTTCAACTTCCAAGTCAAAATCCCCCCCAACATATCATTCATCCTGACTGCCGGCGGTTCTTCTTCCAAGTTAATTCCCGGTCGGCCAGGACGGGTAACTCCTGCCGAACTCACCATCACAAATCGCGGCAAAGTCTGTCCCCCATAAGCTTTAATAGATTCTAACTCCAGTTGAAAAATACCCGGTGTAAATTTCGGGTTGAGCGCGCCGTCATATTCAAACTTGCTCAACATTAACTGAAAAGAAAAAATACTGCTGCCCTCAAATTTAGAGCCATCCTTAACAGTTTTCGCGCGGAATACTGGAATTAACTCATCAAAAGGAACGGTGATAGTAATCCAGGTATTGTAAACAGTATCAAACGAATAGCAATAGCCAATTCCATCCCATTTAGCTTCGTTGCGAACAATCAATTTGTAGCGCTTGCCGTCTCCTTTGACGCGCAGGTGGAGGCCGCTAAATCCTGTGAGATTGAGCGGAGGATCAAAGTTGCGGGTACGCACCGACGCAAAGCCACCCGAGTTGGCAGTAGAAACATTGCCTGTGAATATAGCTGTATTGTCTGTCAGCCGGATCGAACTTTCGCTAGTGCCGCCCATCACGATGTCGTCCAGGGCCCCCCAAGTTTCTTTTAAATCTTGGCTGGGTTTTGTGAAGTCAAAAATTGTTTTGTCGCCTGGTTGAATTAGCTGGCGGCGAACGGCTTGGACTAAATTATTAAGGCCTTTGTATTCGACTATTTCGGGAACATCGACAACTTCCGGCATATAAAATTTGATGCCTTGATAGTATTTTTCCCTGGTTGGGGTGTCTCCTTCTACTGGTTGAACTTTGGTGCCGGTGCAGCAGATAACTGCTTCCACACCCTCGGTTACTAGCGGTGTTAGCGTCTCTGGCAGAGTGATATCTCCTTCGACTAATTCCACATTATTGCCGAGAATTTCTGTTGCTCTTTTAGCATCTCTGACGAGGGCTCGCACTCTATATCCCCGCTGTTGCAGCCGCTTAACAACTCGTTTCCCGACGCCGCCGGTAGCACCGGCTACCAGTATCAGTTTGGGTTGGTCTTTTTTAGTTTTGCTGCTGCTTCCCAAGAGTTGTTGCAGCCAGCTAATGCTGCCAATGAAGGGAATGACGCCGAAATAAGCCAAGGTTTTGACAAATCTGCCGACATCCCATTGGGCGGTATTTTTTTCAGTCACAGTCGCTTCCTCTGAATTGGCTCAAATCTACTTAGCTGCTTTTGTATTTTAATCGAATTTTCGATTTTTGAATTTTGTAGATTCCCTACCTTCGGGATAGCTTCGCTAGCGCGGACTTTGTTTACTTGACAATGGGTGTGGGATGAGTTTGGCTCAAGGGAATCTCAATAATCAACTCGGTTCCCTCTCCGGGGGCTGAAATGCAAGTCAATTTGCCACCGTGTTGTTCTACCGCAATTTCGTGGCTAATCGCCAAACCTATCCCCGCACCTTTGCCCACCTGTTTTGTGGTAAAAAACGGCTCAAAAATTTTCTGGCGAACTTTTTCTTCCATGCCCCAACCGTTGTCCTTGATCCGAACTGCTACGGCTTTTTCTCGGGGACAAAGTTCAGTCACGATCCGAATTTGTCCGTATTTAACTGGCTCTTCTTTGTCCCCGCCGTGCGACGATAAATTATTGTTGATAAAGGCATCTTCGAGAGCATCAATTGCATTTGTCAGTACATTCATAAATACTTGATTGATTTGAACTGCGTAACACTCAACCAAAGGCAGAGAACCATATTCTTTGATGAGATGAATTGCGGGGCGATCGGGCTTCGGTTTGAGTCGATTACTCAAAATCAACAAAGCGCTATCCAATCCGTCGTGAATGTCAACTGGTTTAATTTCTGCTTCGTCAATTCTAGAGAAATTTCGCAGCGACTGAACTATCTCGCGGATGCGGTTAGCTCCTACTTTCATTGAACCCAGCAACTTCGGTAAGTCTTCAACTATGAACTCTAATTCTGCTATTTCTATTTGTGCTTGAATTTCTGGCGAAGGCGATGGATATTGCTGAGCGTAAAGCTGCAATAAATCGATCATTTTGTGACTGTATTCATTAGCATAGCTAAGATTGCCGTAGATGAAGTTAATCGGGTTAGTGACTTCATAAGCTACTGCCGCCACCAACTGTCCCAAACTTGACATTCTTTCGCTTTGCACCAATTGAGTTTGCGCCCGCTTCAGCTCGGACATTGCTGTTTTTAAATTAGCAGTTTTTTCCCGTTCTCTGGCGACTGAGGCTTCTAGTGCTGTATTTAATTTTTCGAGTTTATCGACTTGACACAGCACTATATTAATCATTGCTTTTTTCAGTTCCAATGCAGCGTCTATTTCGCATTGTTTCCAAGGCAACGATTTGTACCTCACATTTTCTTTCCACAGCTCGAAGGATTTCCGAGGAGACAGTCGAGGGTTGCCATCTTCATCGGTTTCAACTGGTTTGTTGGGGTTGCCCGCCCAATTTACAGTCTTAATTACTTCCGGGCGAAACCACAAAACGTATATTTTCTGAGTCGGCGATATTGCTATGGCCAAACACCCGCTGGCCGTGTCTTTAAATTCCTCAGCTTCTGGATAGCATTTGGTCAGCGAGTCTGTATAAAATATTTCTTTATTTAAATGCTCTTGCACCCAATTAGTTAAGTATTTGAGCGCTTCTCCTTGAGGTGTTTGCCCTACTTGATAGCAATTGTCTCCAAATACTATTGTGGCTCCCTGGGCGTTGACTGCTTCTAGCAAATTATGCTGACATTTAACTAACACTTCTGACAGGTTTTCGGACGTGGATATGTCTTCAAAAATCTTGGTTTGAATTGATTTTAAGTGTAGTTTGTAGTCGTAGTCTTCGTTTCCTTCTTTTGATTGCAGTTCTAAGGACATTACTTGCCCGATAAATTCGCAGGCCGCGCGCAATTCATAGTTGAGGTATTTTGGTGTATAGTTGTGGCAAGCAATCAATCCCCACAGTTTTTTGTCTTTGATTAATGAAATTGACATCGAAGCTGCAACGCCCATATTTTGCAGGTATTCTATGTGAATGGGAGAAACGCTTCTCAACACGCTGAAACTCAGGTCTAGGGGCTGGGGGGTAACAGCATTGTTTCCTGAAACAAGAGGGACGGGTTGATAATTAATATCTGGGATTAACCTCAGCCAATTTAATGCATACAGTTGTCTGGCTTGTTTGGGAATATCTGAACTAGGGTAGTTTAATCCCAAGAAAGGACTTAGATTTTCTGCTTTGTCTTCAGCGATCACAGCGCCGTTGCCTTCGTGGTCAAATTGATAGAGCATAACTCGATCAAAACCAGATATTTTTCTGACTTCTTCTACAGTTATTTGAGATAATTTTTTGAGAGTTTGGGCGCTTTGAATTTTGCTGACCGTGGCTCTCACTGAATGATAAAAACTAAAAACAGAAAGATTTTCTGGGTTGGTGGCTAATTCTAATTCGACCATCAATACTTCTTCTACTCGGTGAAGTATGCAGTCAAATTCTAAATATTTACCTGCGTTTTTGACAACAGTGAGTTTAATGGGATTAACGGTTTTTAAGTTTTCATTAAGCAAACAAAGCTTGAGTTTTTTTAATTGAACTCGATTGAATAATAAGCTCAAATTTTTACCGATCGCACTTTCTGCATCAATTCCTAACAAATCTTGCGTATTTTCGCTGACTTGGACTATTTCTAGTTCAGGTTCTCGTACAACAAGTAGCACCCCGTGTGGCTGAATGTGCCCCGATAGGTGAATGGGTTCTCTGTCGCAGTTTGTCAAGTCAACTTCTTCGAGTGCGGGAATTGTGATTTGTTGATCCATTTGCTTTGTCTTCCGCTGTAAAATTTCGAGAGGGTTCTAATGATTTGAGATTTGATAGCAAATTGGCTTTTCCATAATAATCTCATATTGTTCGATCGCATAATGGCTCGATCCCTGGACGGACACTGAGAATCAATCATCCGAGAATCAGCGCATCAAAAATGATTGAGTCGAAAATCAGCCTGCCGTATGTGTTGCTGTTCTAGCAGCCTCAGCCTTCTAGAAATTTTCCCGACTTGGCTCTTCTATACTATCGCTTCCCGATGTTAATTATCATAGCAATTGTTGCCATTCTTCCAGTATGTTTAATAATTTCCCAAAACTTTAATATTTGTGGTAAAATTTTGCCTGCTGGAAAAGGGGGAGAGAAATGCGTCTCCAGAGCGGCCTAATTACTGAAATATTAAGTTAAAGTAAGGGTGACAAGATCTGAAAGTCAAGTCACGCTAAGCTCTTTAAGTATACCCAACAGGCCCGACAATTAGACTGATGATCGACTTCAATACAGTTACTGAATTTTCTCATACCCACTGCATAGCTATCTGTGCCTTCTTAGTTCCGGCAAACTTGCTGACTACTTTGCAGACAGCGATTTTGATAGGACTAAACCGACCTCGAATACAAGTTTGGGCGTCTGTCGTTGTCGCCAGCCTTTGGGCTACAGCAATGATATTTCACGTTTTTACCTGGTTCGCGATCGGAGTAGTAATGCCTCCGACATACATCTTGCTAGTTATGGCAATCACTTGTCTGACAATCAATGTCTGGGCGATCGCTCATCCTGCAAGCATGATGCAATTAATTCGAGTTGCGGTATCCGTTGTTAGGGGATATTTCAGAAGGAAGAAGGATGTAGTTGTCTAAGAGAGACCGATCTAGTTATCTAGCCACTCAAAAAAATTGGCAGGGGGTAATGTGAAAAAAATCAGGGAAAATATGGGTTTCAGAAGAGTTTTTCGGGAGACAAATCGTGCTTCCGAGGGCTGAGTTTTCAGCGGTTATTCCGGTTCGCGATCGCGACAATCTTCTGCTTCCGGGCCGCGGGGATGGATCGTGCAGTTGAGCAGGTAGCCGCCATCGCTTCTGCCGTAATAGTAGCGGCATCCGATGCAAATTGCGGGAGGTTCGATCGCACTTTGGTAAAGCGGATAATCCGCAGTCGCCAGCAGCGAAAAGTCGCGCTGCGTCTGAACAGTCCCGATAATAGCGCCGGAAAGTTCGACAGCCTGGCGGATGTTTTCGATCCTAGTGTAAGGCGGCAGGTAAATGTCAATACAAAGGCGTATGCCCTGGCTATCGTGATCGTGGCGGGTAATAGTGCCTCCGAGCAAACCGACGCGCGAAGCAATAGCCGAGGAAAATTCGCTCATGGAGGTGCAGTAACCGGAGAAAACGTGAATATGTTCGTCCGTAGTAGCTCTCACAGTCAGGCGAGTGGGAATTCGCAATCTCAGGTAAGCGTCGAGTTCGTCAAAAACCGGTTCGGCGAGGGAGAGCATTTGGTTTGCGTCTTCGTGGTTGAGCCCAAAACCCTTAGAAACCTTGGACACGAGGGCTGCTAAAATATCAAAAACTTCGGTTAAGAGCGATTGTAGCCTGCTATCAATGGCGATCGGACATTCTCTGAGCAGCTTTAAATAGTCCTCCAACCGATGAGCAATGCGCTGAATGCTGCTAAATCCGAGCATAGCTGCTCCCCCTTTAATCGAGTGCGAGGCTCGGATGAGCTGGTGTATTCTTTGGGGATCTGGCACGGTGTTTTGCAGATTTTGCAAGCCTTGTTCGATAATTTGGATCTGTTCTGTGGCTTCTTCGGTAAAGTAGCCGATGATCCGCTGTAGTTGTTCTGGCAGCATAATTTTATTCTCCTAAAGGCAGCCGAGTATTATTAGTCATTACTCAGATCTTTGATAGTTGGGAATCGATATTTCACTGATGAGTTATTGGGGTTTTTAAGCCCTAATTTGTTTGATAAGCAATACCCGGAAAACCCCGTGACTTCAGTCCGGGGATGAAAGGGCGTTGCAGGATTTATCTTGCCTGTTCTCTTTACCTCAATCCTGAATCTAAAATCCAATCTTTTTAATTCAAAAAAAATTATTAAAAAGTTGGACAAGGCAGAACAATATGGTAGACTAAGACAGTCAAGGTTAAACTCCTTTGTCCGAAGTGAAACAGGACATGAGACACACTTTTAGGCATGAACTGGGGGACAAAGTGCGGCGAAAACACTCCTTACAGCCGAAACCGAAAATGTAGGTTTCAATCCAGCAAACATAAACTTTTCTACGCTCGAATTGTTAAGTAGGGTAGGGCATACCCAAACTCTAGATAAATATTCTAGTACGCTTTTGGAGATAGATCCCAAGAGAGTGTTTCTGAATTGGACTCGTCAATTGGTGGTACTCCACGGTTGAAAAGTTTAAGTATTGCCGTGAGGACAGAACATTTTAAGGTCAGTCGCTGAATTAAGAATCCCCTCGGCTTCAGCCAGGGGAGTGTCAATCTGACTCACGGCAAGTGTAGTGGCAATGTCGAAAACTGTTAACTCTTAACTGTTGACAGTAATTTTTTTGGCTCCGACGGTAGCAACCGCTACCCCCAACAGCAGCACCGCAGCACCTGCGAGTACCGCCGGCGCCGGCACTTCCCCAAACAGCAAATAACCCAACCAACTCGCCCCAACCGGTTCAAACAAGATGGCAAGAGTTACCAGAGTTGGGGAAATCTGCATTACGGCCCAGTTCAAAATGGTGTGGCCGACTAACTGAGGCAAAGCAGCCGTTAACAAAATATAAAAATATACAATGTCGGGGTAATTAGTATAAGTAGTGCCGAAGGCGAAGGGGAGAGGCAGCAGGACGATCGCAGCAACAGTATAGGCGATCGCGATATAGCCACCAATTCCCAGTCCCCGCCGCTGAGCTTCCCGGCCCAGCAGCAAATACAAGCTAACAGCCCAGGAACCAGCCAGAGCCAGGAAATCGCCAAGCAGTTGGCTGCTGCCAGCATTAGCTGCGCCCGCACTTCCCACAGCGATCGCCATTCCCCCAGTCAGGGCTATAGTAATGCCAGCGATCGACATTTTGCTGAGTTTTTCGCCGAACCAGAAGCGCGACAAAAGCGCTACCCAGACAGGATTAGTGGTGACGAGAGCAGTCGAGGCGGCGATCGAAGTATAAGAAAGTGAGGTAATCCAGAGAGCAAAATGCAGGGCGAGACACAAACCCGCAGCAGCAGCATAGCGCCGAGCTCCCGGTTGCAGGGCGTTCCACTGAATTTTCCGCCAAGCCGGAAGCAGAATTAAAGCAGATAAAGTCAGACGAGATGCCGCGAGTACCAGACTGAAACCCAAACCGCCCGCCCCTGCTTTCAAGTTAGCCAGCCGAATTAAGATTGAGGAAGTTGAGACGGCTAAAACCCCAATAATTAACACTAGGGCGATCGACCAATTAGGCGTTTGTTTCGGAAGATTCATTTTTTAGGCATTGGGCATTGGCCAAACAGGGCATTGGCCAAACAGGGCATTGGGCATTGCGAAAATTTACAAAGCAATTTTCGCACAAATTATGAATAATTTCTATTCTCTTCTTCTCCTCTCCTCTCCTCTCTTCCTTCGTGTCCTAGCGCTAACGCGCCGCTTCGCTAACGCGCCGAAAGCGGTTCGTTAAACAAAGCCCGATCGCGAAACAAAAAAAAATCCTATACTCAATACTTCTAAATGTAGAGCGCGTCTAAAATTACCTGACCTCTGTTATAGTTTCAATATCGCAAAAAACTAATTACCCACTTACAATTTATAACTATCTATGGCTCCTACAGTTTTGATTACAGGCGCTTCTCAAGGAAGTGGCAAAGCAACAGCAATTTTATTTGCAAGTAAAGGTTACGATGTAGTGATGGTAGCTCGCCAGCCAGAGAGATTGGCAGCAGCAGCGGCTCAAGTGCAGCGAGAAGGCACTTCTGCGGTAGCTATTCCGGGGGATGTCGGCGACATTCACCAAGTGCGCGCGATCGTCCAAAAAGCTCTAGATACCTGCGGCAACATCGATGTTTTAGTTAACAATGCTGGCATTTGTCTCACGGGGGCGATCGAGCACACTACCTCCGAAGACTGGCAGCAATTAATGAATACCAATTTTTGGGGATGCGTTAACACAATTCAAGAAATGTTGCCACATTTTTTGGAACGAAAAACAGGGACAATTGTCAATGTTGGTTCCATAGGTGGTAAAATGCCTTTGCCTCAAATGACTGCTTATTGTGCCAGCAAATATGCAGTAACCGGTTTAACAGAAAGTTTGCGATTGGAATTAGCGCCTCAAGGTATTCACGTTTGCGCCGTGCATCCGGGCTTGATTAATAGCGATTTTTTAGAAAGAGCTCAATTTCGCGATCGAGACGAACCTGCAGTCGAATTACGCCGTCAGCAAATGAGCAAAATGCTGAAATCTGAGTGGGCAACTCAGCCGGAAGATATTGCTAAAGCTATCTGGGATGCTGTGAAAAATCAGCGTGCAGAAGTTACCGTCGGCCCTGCTTTTTTGGCATCGGAAGCTTATCGGTTGTTCCCCGGTTTGATGCAGTGGGCAATGGCAAAGGGCAACTGAAGAACAGGCAAGATGCCTGTTCCACAAAAACTGAGTTTTTTTTGTGGAACGGGCCGGAGAGCCCGTTCTTGAGATATAATTAATCAATTAGCTGCTTCAAAGCAAAGAATTAGCACTAATAAAACGGCCGTTTAAATCGGCTGGGGTCACATTCAAAACAGTACCCAACAAAGCATTAGTAAAACCAAATCTAATATTAGTAGCTTCCACACGGCCGTTGCCATCGGGATCGAGACTTTGCCGCGAGATGCCACCCTTGGCTAACAAACTCGTTCCCCCGGTTATAGTTGCAGGATCGATCAGCAGCAGTCTCGGATCGTTCAAGCTATAACTTACCTCTTCCAAGGAGATATTGCTGCTCGTAAATGCCACACTAATTCCAATCGAATCGCTAGACTTATCAAAATCCACAATTACCGCGTCAGAAACTTCAATTCCAACTACTCTGCTTCCCGCTTGATCGACTCTCAGAACAAATACATCGCTCCCTGCACCACCTTGGTAAATATCCACCTCTATGTCGCCAATTAAAGTATCATTGCCATCACCGCCAACTAACAAATCAACACCTCGTCCACCTCGCAGGAAATCATTTCCCGCACCCCCATTAAGGAAATCGCTATTTCTATCTCCTGTCAAGAAATCGTCGCCAGTTTCTCCCAAAACATCGTCATCATCTTTGCCCGCGTAAATAGAATCATTGCCGACACCGCCTAAAAGACTGTCTTTACCATCGTTGCCGAAAATCCGTTCTGCATCTGACGAGCCCCTGACAGTATCATTGCCACCCAGCATCCAAAGTCCCCCAGAAAAACTAGCAAGTTGTCCTGGTGCAAGTGTAATATTTTCAGGAGAATTATCTCCTACCAAACGAGAGATGCCTGAATTATCTGGGGTGAGTACCATATTTGTAAACTTGGTGCGATGTGAGCATGGATATTGTGCAATATTCTACAGCTTATTAGGGTGCGCCAGAACACAGTTACTTCCTCACTCGCGATCGAGCAATCGCTGGCGCACCCTACTAGACAGCTCGATCGCTCCATCTTGGCACAAGCCTGATGGAAAGATCCTAGATTAAAATAAAAGTTAAAATTTGAGCCGATGCCAATTATCGTAGTTGAAGACTTGAGCAAAGTTTATCCGGTAGCGATTAAAGAACCGGGACTTAAAGGCACAGTGCGGCACTTTTTTAGTCGCACTTACCGCAATATCAAAGCAGTTGAGGGCATTTCTTTCAGTATTGAACCGGGGGAAGTCGTGGGGTTTCTAGGTGCTAACGGTGCGGGCAAAACTACTACGCTGAAAATGCTGACGGGTTTGATTTATCCGTCTGCGGGTACGGTGAGTGTGTGCGATCGTACTCCTTTCCGTCGGGAAGCAGATTTTCTGCAAAAAATTACCTTAGTGATGGGGCAGAAACAGCAGTTAATTTGGGATTTACCAGTGCTTGACTCTCTGCGAATCAATGCCGCTGTCTACGGCATTCCCGATGCAGATTATCGACGGCGAGTCGGAGAATTAACAGAGATGCTGTCACTAGAAGGCAAGTTAAATCAGCCGGTACGAAAGCTTTCTTTAGGCGAACGGATGAAAGCTGAATTGATGGCAGCCCTGCTGCACCAGCCGGAGGTATTATTTTTAGATGAACCGACTTTAGGTTTGGATATAAACGCACAGTTTAGCGTCAGGCAGTTTCTGCGAGAATATAACGAGCGCTATCAAGCAACGGTGCTGTTGACGAGTCATTACATGGCGGACATTACTGCTTTGTGCAAGCGCGTTTTGTTAATCCATGAAGGGCAATTAGTTTATGATGGCAGTTTAGACGGATTGCTGGATAGGTTTGCACCTTATCGGGAAGTTCAGGTAAAATTAGCTAAGCCGCTGGCCAAAGATAGTGCTTTTGCTTACGGGGAGGTAGAATCTATTGAGGGACAATCGGTGCGGTTTTTGGTGAAAAGGGAAGAGTTGACGGTGAGTGTGGCGAAGATTTTGGCGGAGTTGGAAGTGATAGATTTGACTGTTACTGATCCGCCAATTGAAGAGGTAATTGGTAGAGTTTTTCGCACGGGAAAAGTTTAATGTTTTTGGCTGGCTTCATTCTCCATAACAGGCAAGATGCCTGTTCCACTAGAGTTCCAATATTTTGTGGAACGGGCATCTTGCCCGTTGCTAATACCGAAAAATTGAACAGGCAAGATGCCTGTTCCACTAGAGTTCCAATATTTTGTGGAACGGGCATCTTGCCCGTTGCTAATACCGAAAAATTGAACAGGCAAGATGCCTGTTCCACTAGAGTTCCAATATTTTGTGGAACGGGCATCTTGCCCGTTGCTAATACCGAAAAATTGAACAGGCAAGATGCCTGTTCCACTAAAGTTCCAATATTTTGTGGAACGGGCATCTTGCCCGTTGCTAATACCGAAAAATTGAACAGGCAAGATGCCTGTTCCACTA
>NZ_JAUBTU010000163.1:0-5319 GCF_036705085.1 Microcoleus sp. B6-A1 | reverse complement strand
CGGCCTGTTCCACAAGAAAATTCACTCTTTGTGGAACAGGCCGAAAAGCCTGTTAAGCGAGAATGGTGCAAGATGTGAGTGTTATTTAATCTATTGTTGTTGACATCGCGACAAAAAAAACCATGACCGAGAATTTCTAGATGGTACCCGCCACGTGATTTATCCGTGGAATCAATCCAAAACCGACAATCGAAAATCCTCAAGCCCCCGAATTTATCTCGCGCAAGTCAATCCAAAATCGACAATCGAAAATCTAAAATCGAATGACCCCGCCCAAAAACGGAGACAAGTTTCCGACAATCGTCGTGGAGGGCAAAAAATTTTAGACCTTAGTTCTAACTCCCAGATTCACGGCGCTGCAAGTAAATCTAAAATCTAAAATCTAAAATCGACTGACTGACCATTAAAAGGGGGAATCATCTTCGTCCAATTGCAGATCCCAGTTGCCTGAGAGTACCTGATCGACAACCGCATCCAAAGCCGCAGCATTTAAATTCCGGGCGAATTGCTCTTGCAAAGGATTGGACAGGGGAATTAACCGCAACAGCCGTCCGTCTTGAACCAACTCAAAATAAGCACCATCTTCAGGAGACTGTTTCAGTTCCAGGTAATCAAAACTATACACGTTCAAATAAAGCGCATGGTTGGCAATCAGGGTAGAACGCTGGGGGTTGGCGAAGACTTCGAGTACATAACCTTCCCCTTCGCTATAAATCTGGCCATCTTGTATGTGAAGGTAGCGGACACGTCCTAAATCAAACAGCAATCTTTTGATATCGCGTTTGTTGACGACAATCCCTGTATCGATGATGCAAGGAGCAACTACCCTGTTATTCAATTGATCGTGATTCATGGAGTAAAAGCCTCTGTTGTAGTATTTTCCCGTCTTGAAAATCAGGGAGTTAGCTAGAATTCTTGGTACGGGAAACGCGGATCTTGAGTTTAGTCTTTTTAGATAGGGAGCTTGGGGATCGCTGCCGACAGAGGTTTTCCGGGGAAAAGAGCGGGCGACAGGAGGAATGCTCGATCCAAAAAACTAGGGTGTTACAGTCCAATTCTGGCACACGCTAATCGATTGACAACTGCATACCAGATGAAAAATTTTCTATCTTATGGTGGATGATAAATTGGTTCGGTCTACGATCGACTTTTTCCGGAATCAAGGCGCTGCCATCGCAGCCGCAGTCGCTTTTTATACTTGTTTGCCAGTACCGGTGTCTTGGACTTTGGAGTTTCGGGGCATTGCCCGCTTGGCACCGGCGATCGGGCTTTTGATTGGGGGGATGGTGGGACTGGCGGATGTTGGGTTGCAGTTGTTGGGAATGCCTGCTCTGACTCGATCGGCCTTGGTGGTAGTCTTGGGTATCGCCGTGACTGGCGGGCTGCACCTAGACGGCGCAATGGACGCGGCGGACGGGCTGGCTGTACCCGACCCCGTGCGTCGGCTGGAAGTCATGCGGGACAGCGTTACAGGAGCCTTTGGGGCGATGGCTGCGATCGCGATCGTGCTGCTGAAAACTGCCGCTCTCTCGGACTTGAATAACTATCGGTGGCTGGCTTTGATGGGTGTCGCCGGTTGGGGAAGGTGGGCCCAACTGGTGGCGATCGCCCGCTATCCCTATCTCCGGGCCGAGGGTAAGGGAGCTTTTCACAAGGAATCAATTTATTCTCCTTTTGATTTTATCCCCGGAGTGCTGTTGCTGCTGAGTTTGAGCGTGGTGCAAGTTGTCTTGGAGGGCGATCGGTGGCTGTTGGCGGTGGGGATGGCTTTGGGGGGAAGTGCGATCGGAATTTTTGCCGGAGCCTGGTTTAACCACCGTTTGGGCGGCCACACGGGCGATACTTACGGTGCCGTAGTCGAGTGGACGGAGGCTTTGTTGCTGTGTCTTTTGGCCGCTTTGGAAGGTTAAATTGTTTCTGAATTAACGGCATCATTCTGCATCATCCAAACGAAAAAGCTGAGGATTTGCTCGACAGGGGGCAGAGGATAGACGGATAAGTCGATCGTCACAGTTTGGTTTTCGAGTTTGATAAATTGCCATTGAATGCCATTACTCACGCTCCCATAAATGATGGGGATGTTTTTTTCTTTGGCTTGATTGAAGCGTTGAGCGGCAACCATTTCGGCAATACACTGACCCAATCCGCTTTTGAGGTCGGTCTTTTTAGCTGCGACAATTACAACGGCGGGGGCTTCAATTTCTAGGACTTGGGACGATCGCGCTAGCAGAAAATCAAACACTCCATTCAGTCCGACAGCTTCGTCGATGGTGAAATCTTCGCCGGAAAAAAGGCTAATTTGGCGATCGAGAATCCGCCTCACTTCCAGCAGTACGGGATAGATGATTCCTTCCGATCGCGCTTTTTCACTTCCCGATGTAGCGACGATGGGGAGGCTATCTTTGAGAGTACCGCTGAGGATGTCTGAGGGTGCGATCGGGTTTAGCGGAGGTATAAAGCGAGATCCCTCTTGGACTGTGAGACCGAAAGCTTGTTTCGCTTTGGCGATCGTAGTAAATTGACTGTATGGCATAATTTTTTCTAGTTGACCATTATAGGTTTTGTTTGGGTTTAAATTACAGTGTAAATTAGGTTAAACTGTAAAATAGTTACTCTGTTATTGATTGTTGAAACTATTACTTGAGTGCCGAACTATCCGGCTGCCGAAGACTAGAAGAGGCGGAAATCCGAACTCGCATCAGATATGTTTTATCCTGCTGACTGCCAATTGCTGCGTTAAATTATATAAAGCTAACCTCAATTTTTTTGAAAGCTATGGGATACTTGATTGCTGCGATCGTAATCGGAATGCTGATTTGGGCTGCGATCGAGATTGTCCAAACAATCCGCAATTGGGAAACGAATCCCGAAGAGACCACCAGCAAAATTCAAGCTGAAATGGTCCAAGAAACATATCGCGGTCAATTTGGTGCCGATGCGGTGGAGGGAGGGAGTCAGGCTGTCGGAAACGCACTCCATGCCGGCCACTGCGCCGCCGAAACTGCAGCTTGCGAATCTGCTCCAAGTGCGATCGCTCATGCTGTAGAAAGCTTATCGCACCTGCTGCACCATTAATATCGTGTCTGCTAGCGTAAATTGTGCAAGTGTTTTTGATGCTGTAGGGGCGGGTTTTACCAATAATCTTGGACGCACGCAAACAATCTCATAAACCCGCCCCCCCACAACTAATAACCTATATCAACCTTGACTTTTATCTAAGGGTAAAAATGTAGGTAGAGGTTTACCGTTGACAGATGGGGCGGGTTTATGGGATGATTAGTTTTTGGCGTAGATAGTTGGTAAAACCCGCCCCTACGAGGTCGCCAATTTTACAAAAACGAACCAATTAAACATGATATAAAAACACAAAATGAATGGAAAATCCCATGCAAATTTTCCATTCATTCTAGATTTTTAGGCTTTCGGCTCAACCCAAACCGTCATCCCCTCAACCCTCAAACCTTTGCCGCGAGTGCCGCAATATTGACCGTTAGCAGTAACAGGAGTATCGCCCACATTCTGAATGTGAGCCGTATAAAATACGTCGTATTTATCAGCTTCCGGCCCTGTCAGTCGCGCGGCAAATCCCTCAATCCGCTTAGCTTTGCCCCGGAAACCGGCTAACTCTCCTTCCGAGATCCAAGCAGTATCGCCAACTCCTTCAACGTGAGCCATGTACTGCAAATTTAAACCGGCAACGGGAGGCTCTATTTTAATTTGAAATCCTTCGACGCGGAGGCCTTTGGCGCGAGTGCCTGCATATTCTCGATCGCTAAAAGTTCGATCGCCAATTCCTTGAATATGCGCCAACACTTTTAAACCCACAGGCGCCACAACTTGGGAACTCGCAGACTGCGCGATCCAAACTTTGATGCCCTCTATTCTCAAAGCTTTGCCGCGAGTGCCGCAATATTCGCCGTTGGAGGACACATCGGTGTCGCCGATATTCTGAATGTGAGCGCTATAAAATACGTCGTACTTATCAGCTTGCGGCCCGCTCAACCGCACCGCAAATCCCTCAATTCGTTTGGCTTGACCCCGAAAACCCGCCAATTCTCCTTCGCTAAGCCAAGGAGTATCCCCAACACCTTCGACGTGAGCCATGTACTCGACATTTAAGCCGGGAATTGGCGGATCGATATTAATCGCAAATCCTTCGACGCGCCGCCCTTGACCCTTAGAACCCGCGTATTCTTGAGCACCGAAAGTTCGATCGCCAATTCCCTGAATGTGCACCAAAACTTTGATTCCCAAACCGCCCTCTACTGCCACCGCTGGTTGAATGTCCCGAGGTGCGCCAAAGACAATGTTCCCGGAACCGGTTGTCTGAAGAGACTTAGGTACTTCCACGCTGGGAACAATAATTACCTCGTGCATGGGGACA
Source organism: Microcoleus sp. B6-A1 (assembly GCF_036705085.1). Taxonomy (NCBI): domain Bacteria; kingdom Bacillati; phylum Cyanobacteriota; class Cyanophyceae; order Oscillatoriales; family Microcoleaceae; genus Microcoleus; species Microcoleus sp. B6-A1. The sequence continues at coordinate 935 of NZ_JAUBTU010000163.1, read as the reverse complement.
GAAGGTGCGGGAGATTCCAAAATCTGGATCTGTGGCGCAACTGTAACTTGTTTCGGTGCCACATTTCCTGACGGGATGACAATCACTTCTGGCAAAGGTTCGGCGCTGATTTTTTGTTCTGGCGCTGGTTTAAATGCGGGTTCGACTTTTGCAGGTGCTGCTTTTACCATCTCAGCAATGGTTAATTTGCCTCTGGAAATGGCTACGGCTATTTGTTTGCCAAAAGCGGCGCTGACTGTTTCTTCGAGAATTACCCACTGTTCGTCATCTAATTTGTCTTGCTGTTCCACCAGGGCGAGCACTGCTGAAACTGGGTGTTTGCCGCTGACTAAGGATTCTGCGTCCGAATGCAGTTGAGTTGGGGTTGATTCGGAAATCGCGCGCTGCAGTTCGCGGGCTCTGGCATGAACTGATTGTAAGGGCGCGAAGTCGCTTTGTTCGCGGTGGGCGATCGCCAATACTCGATCGATCACTTTCAATGCTGCATCGCGAATTTCTGCTTTTCCTTCAGAAGCGGAGGCAGTCTCGACTAAGTTTTGAATGTCTTTGAGGGAAGTAATTTCCCCTGGTGTGATACCGGATTTGTTGAGATCGAGAGCTTGTTTTTGGACTGTGGCAAAGTTGCGACTGTAGGTGGCTACTTCTTGCAGCAAGCTGTCAGAGGGAGGAAGGCCGGAGTTTTGCAGTTGCTTTGCTGCTTGGGATAGGCGATCGGCCAAATTAGCATAAGTTTCCGATAGTCGGGCTATTTGTTGTAGCAAATCTTTATGTGGTGCTTCCATATGTCTTGCAGTAAATATTTAACTTGCTGATTATAGACGTTGAGCGTCTTCTGAAGGTAGAAGGCAGTAGTCAATGGATTTTAGATTTTAGATTTTAGATTTTAGATTGAAGCCTTGACCGCACGGATAAATTCGGGGGCTCCTTTATCGGAT
>NZ_JAUBTU010000162.1:0-5491 GCF_036705085.1 Microcoleus sp. B6-A1 | reverse complement strand
GACTGTGTATTCTGTATCAGCAACCTCGACTGTGTATTCTGTATCAGCAATGGTTGGGGCTGGTGATACAGAATCAACAACGGGCGGCGCGGGTGCAAGTGTGACTTCATCAGGATAGAGAAAGTCCCACTCGTTTGTAAATGGATTCCAAAATTGCAGCGAGCCGTCGATCGGGTGCACGCGGTTAACTTTGTAAATTTCGCCGCGTTTTACCCATGCGGCAATCGCCGGCTTTCGTCGCAGCTTCACCCAGTCGCCGGCTTTGTAGAGGCTTCCCACTTCGGCGGTCACGGTGTCAAAAAGTGAAAGTTGAGCACTAACCATTAAGCTTAAATCCTTTCCGCTCGACTGTTTCGCCTTCGCTCGATTCATCATATGAAAGGAATACAACTCGCTCTAGATATAAGAGCGCAAACCCCACAGCATACTGAGCGTCAAACAATGCAGCACGAGTTTCTTTGTCATCGGTGCGGCATAATTCTTTCAGAATTCCCGATCTCACTGTATGAAGTGAAATAACCAACGGTCTAACCGTGTTGGGTTCCATAAGTCCTCTAAATTAGTTGTCTAGTGGTTGTCTAGTAGCCGATCGCCCTTCACGACATCGGCCGCTTCCTACATATCGAGCTCGAAGCCTTCGCTTTCTAACTGTCGCTGGAGCGCGTACATCATCGCAGCACCGGCAGCCAAAGTTTTGGGGTCAATATCTTCATCGCCCGCCACAACTTCCGCTCTCTTGTACCCGGTGCAGCGGCAGCCGAGGTTTTGCAAGAATCTCTCGCAGAATTCCTCGCACTGCTGCCAAGGTTCTTCCTCGGTTCCGTCTGACATTAGGATGTCCGCATCAGGGTTCCAGCCGAGTTCCAGCACTTTGTAAGTTTCAGACTCTGGGTTGAACAAATTCTGAAGTTGGCGAGCTGTTTCGATCGCAATCTTGGTAAAGGTATCGCCTCCTACGCTGGGATGACGGGTAGCCAATTGAATGTGACTGATAATCGCAATGGTTGCCAGCGGTGGAAGTTCTACAGATGCCGGCGGCAAGTCTTGCATTTTGTTCACTTCATCGGCGTATTTCTTCAGGTCGGGATACTTCATGATTGTCTGTCTAGTGTTTGTCTAGTGGTTGCAGCCGATCGCACTTCACGACGATCGGCAATTGTCTACATTGTCTACAGTCTGTTTACAGCGTCTCGAAACTGCTTGCCTGCTGAAAATGCAGGAACTGTAGTTGCTGGAATCTCCATCTTCTCCCCAGTTTTGGGGTTGCGGCCCTCACGTGCTTTACGGTCGCGAGCCTCGAATGAGCCAAAACCGACTAGCGTTACTTTCTCCCCGTCGGCGACTGCCTGAGTGATGGCATCAATTAAGGCATTTAACACTTCATTGACTACCTTCTGGGTTGCCTGTGCTTTGGTGGCGGCCACTTCCACCAGTTCTCCTTTGTTCATAAGTGCGATCGCCTCAATGACTAATATCTAATGACTAATATCTAACGCAAAAGCCAGCACGAGACGCTGTGCTGGCTTCTGTTGCGATTATTCTGCGAGGTTTTCCCCGCCGTTATCGTTGGATGACTCTGCTTGCAGTTCTAAATCTTGCAACTCTTTGAGCTTGCGAAGATTTTCAATTTTCTGCTCGTACTCTTTCGCCTCTTCCCTGTACCACACGATGCACTCCCTCGATTTGGCCAACTGTTTTTCTGCATCATCTAACAGTTGGTCGAGAATTCCCCCAATGGCGTTTTTAAGACCAATTCCCTCCGTGCTACTTTTTCGATCAAGTGCGATGCGCTGAGTCCCATCTCCCTCGCCAATTCGTCCAGCATCCTGACTGCTGTTGGCGTCAACCCATAACTCTTGGGACTCTTTGTCTCCCCGTAAGGCTTCTCTTTCGCTCTTCTGACCATAGGTGTTGTTCATAAACTCTCCACTAGATTAACAAAGACTTAATTAAGACGTTGACATATCCTTAATTAAGAGTCTATCATACTTGCATGGTCTTAATTAAGGCGCACTGCATACCCTTTAATGTTGACGGGTGGGCAACTCCCACCCTTTCCCCTAACCTATGTACACCCTGGAACAGTTAGAACAGAAGAATCTTAAAGAATTAAAGGAAATCGGCTGGCAGCTAAACGTTCTCCCAGACGGCGACAGACGGTGCCGCCAAAACTGGATAGATGCCCTAGTCGGCGTTCAGCCCCCGCTGCTGCAACTGCTGGAAGATTCCCCCGTGGCGGAAGTTGAACCAGTCCAGGAGGCGATCGAAGTTCAAGACCAGGAGCCGCTGCTGGAATCTTCCCCCGAAGCAGTTGAGTGTCCTAGTTGTGGTGCGGCTCATGCCTTGTACACCACAAAAGATTGTCTAGATAAACCGCTTATCCGTTGCCTGCACTGCGATTACAGCAGGTTCAAAAACTACCCCGGCGCAATTCAACTTGAAGTCCAGGAGCCGCCGATCGAGTCCAAATTTGGCCGCATCGTTTACCGCATCGTTTACCCGAAACCGGCCGTTAAGCCGATCGCACAAAATGCAGAAACTAGATCCCAACTCGACAGAACAGAAAGTGCTGATGTACATAACCGGCGCTCTCATCCCGCCGAATCAGTTCGAGATAGCAGCGGCGCTAAAGCTGAAGCACTGGGAAGCAAAGAAGGCGATCGAGTATTGGCGCTGGCAGGGAATAGTAAAGCAGTTCGAGGGGGAGTTTTACCCCATCAGTCAATTGAACTAGCGGTCACATTCAACGATGAACAACCGCCGAACCGGGGCGAGGGCAAGGGACGGATTGAGCCAAAAGTGAGCCAAAGTGCGATCGCTCCTGCGGCCAATTCCCCTGGTTTTAAGAGCAAGTCAACCGCTCATCAACTTTTGGAATTGTTCAAGAGTTCCGCGCACATCATCCCCGACTCCCCCGCTAATGAGAAAGTGACTGAAACTGTGATCGGGCAAACTGAATCTGCTCAGAATCCGACGCCGACAGGCTGCACTTTATCGGCTGAGTTTTTGGCTCGCTATTCCCCGCCACAGACCCAGATTTTCCACTTCCAATCCGAGCTAGACGGGCAACTGAACTTGCTCGACTTTGAAGTGGAATCAACAGATGAACCACCAGACCCGGATGATTTTGAATCCCTCGATGCGTTCCAAAGGGCGATCGCCCTTTGGGACGCCCAACACCCGGAACTGATAGAAATCGGCCTCGATTCCTTCTGCGAGTGGGCCCCTTGCCCTGATGAATGGTACGAACCGGAACCGTCCGAAGTGATGGAACTTTCGGGAGCCGGTGAAAGTTCCATCACTTGCGAATTCCTTATTCCTGTTTTTGACGCTTGGTGCGATCGCGCTGCGCGACAAACCGACACCGACGAACCGCCAAACCCAGAGGATTACGATTCGATGTTCGCCTTTTGGGCTGCCTACGACGCTTGGGTTAGTAAAGATGACGACACCGACGAACCGCCCGACACAGGGATTTTTGCCCGACTACCTAAACCCAAACCGCCCAGTTTTCCGCCGATGATTGTCGGCAAGGGCGATCGGGCAAACAGTATCAGGAAGTTTGCTCGCGGTGCAACACTTGCGATCGGGCGAGCTCCACCGGGAGGTGATGCGATGCAATAGGAACCGCTTGCATGAAGCATTGAACAACTTATCTCCCATGAATCATCTGAATAGTGCGATCGTCTTAGGAGACGTTAGGGCGATCGCTTCCTCGAACCATCATTAAACAGGTAAAAATCAATGACTTTTCTGAAGATTTCCATTCCCGTCTACAAAAAAGACAAATGGGAACGACTCGAAAAAGATGGAAAACTGGAAGTTAGCAGCGAAGTAGACAGCCTTTCAGATGCCTATGAAATGCTGAAGCAACAGCTTGATAATCTACTGGCTGAGCTTGATGCTCAAAACCGTTTAGCGGAAGATTCCGAGAGCTTAGAGCGGCAAATTCAGCAGAAAGCTTACACCCTGAAAACTCTAACCAAGGACATTGAGCGAGCAACGGAACACTATGAAAGCCTGAAGCTTTTCTTAGAAAGGCTGGGCATAGACCCGACTGCTTACCAACTCACGTTTGATAAGAGATTCTTACTACAAGACGCATCTTTGTCCGAGGTGGAAATTGTGCCGCCTGAGCCAAGATACCCGGACGGCGTTATTTAACAACCAACTTTGAAGCGATTACTCCGTGAAAGAGAATCGCTTCCTACTAACAACTAACATGGAAATTACCGCCGATGCATTCCCTGGAACGATTCACACCGAAAACGCGCCCACACTTTACTAACCACTGATAAATGGAAAGCACTGCCAATTCATTTTTAAACGAACCGCTCAGTGAGTTTCAACCGCTCTTGGACTTCGCAGAAGAAACCCTCGCTACCGCCCCTTACAACGATTTGAGCGAACTGACGCACGAAATTAAAAGGGGATTTCTAGACTACGTGCGGCAAGGAATCATGCTTCAGACAATCCGCCGATATCGTTTGTATAAGTCCAAATTTAAGGATTTTAAAACCTACTGCGAGCAAGGACTCGGCCGTCAGCACTTCTACTGCAAGCAAATCATCAAAGCAGCCGACATCTGCCTGCGATTAATTAAGTCTGGCTTCAAAATTTTGCCCAACTGCGTAGCCCAAGCTACAACGCTGGGGAAATACGCAGCGGTGGACAAGTACGGCGACAGCCCCCTAGAGAGCAAGTGGCAGGAAGTGGTCGAGACCGTACCGAAGGAAAGGATTTCAGCAGTGACGATTGCCGAAACCATTGACGAGAACCCAGAACCCAGACTGCAGCAAGTCCGTATTAAGAAGGACACTTACGCACTGCTAGCCAAGAAAGCAGCAGCGGCCGGTATTTCCTTCCAAGAGCTGATGGACAGAATCGCGGACGAGTACAAGCCCCATCAAGAGGAAGAAGAAGAGCCAACCATACCCACTCCGGAGCAAGAGGAGATTTTAGATCAGCTAGACACCGAGTTTCAGAAAGACACCGGCGCGATCGGCAAAAGCGACAAACCGCTACCAGGCTTAGGAAAAAACAAACCCTCACGAAGCTATCAAAAAGCTATCAGACCGAATAGATCCGACAAAGCGTCGGACTCATCCTAGTTAGGTTTAAAAACCATGCACAATACTTTCACCTATCGGCATTCTGACTTGCCCACGTTTCGTCCTGAAATAAAAGCTGAAATCATAGCGGTAGGACTTCACGTTGACGACTTGATTCTTAAAAGTCAAGGCAATTACCGCGAGCTTGAAGAGTTGGCGGAAACCTTAGATAACTGCCTAAGCACTTGCGAGCTTAATCTCAAATCAATTCAGATAATCCCCGACAACAGTTTGCAACCGCATATCAGCATGAGAGATTTGCCTATGGAAGAGAAACAAATCATTTTCTCTACCGCCCTTACATCTTCCATCGCGATCGAAGCTTTAGCTTCAGTTTTTGGCAAAAGCCCCCAGCAGATAGCTAGCGAACTTGCGGAAAA
>NZ_JAUBTU010000019.1:0-94367 GCF_036705085.1 Microcoleus sp. B6-A1 | reverse complement strand
GTCCAAAAAGGACGGGCGGGACGCCCATCCCACAATAACAATTAAAATTGTAAGTTATTTAATTCGCGATCCTTAGCTGTCGGGCATCTTGCGTTGTATTTTTCGGGCGGGCTCGCGTGCCCAACCCCTACTCCCCACAACAATTTCATCTGAGATGTTGCACCATTCTCAATAAGCCTTTTATGAACAGGCTGGACGGCCTGTGAAGCGAGAAAACTCATTCTTTGTGGAACGGGCCCCAGAGCCCGTTCTTGACAATGGTGCAGCATCTGAGATCCTGCGGATTATTTGTGTCGAATTAGCTCGTAAATTTCCACATAGTCTTTAGCTGGATATTTCCACGAATTGTCACAATTCATGCCTTGAAGCATGAGTTTTTCAAATTCATCATGATAGTCATACCACAATCCGATCGCCCGATCGAGCGCCGACTCTAAAGCCGAGTAGTCGGTTTGATAAAACACGTAACCGTTGCGTTCTTCCGGGAGGTGGCGGGTGTCGTAATCTCGATCGAACACAGTATTCACCAAACCGCCAACTCCCCGCACCACAGGAACAGTGCCGTACCTCAACCCGATCATCTGAGTCAGCCCGCAGGGTTCGTAATTACTGGGAACCACAATCATATCCCCACCGGCGTAAATTAAGTGCGACAGTTCCTCATTAAAGCCTAGTTCTAAATGGCAGTCTGGATTATCATTTAAAAACTGTCTTTCGTGCTGGAAATGCGCGTTAATTCCCGCTTCCGTGGCGGAACCCAGAAGCACGAATTGCGCTCCCTTACTCAGAGAGTAATAAATTGCATGGTGGACGAGATGAACGCCTTTTTGGTCGTCCAAACGACCGATAAAGGTAATAATAGGCTTGTCAGCATCGCGCAGTAACAGCCGATCGCGCAAAGCTTTTTTAGTTTTAGCTTTTCCTGCCAAATCCTTCTGATTGTAGTGGTGCGGAATATAGCGATCGCTTTCGGGATTCCACACATCATAATCAATGCCGTTGAGCACCCCGCGAAACTTATCTTGATATAAATGCAATGTGTGGCCCAAACCGTAGCCACACTCGCCGAGGTGAGCTTCCCAAGCATGGTGCGGCGAAACTGTGGTGACAAAGTTCGAGTAAACAATCCCACCTTTCATAAAGTTGAGGGCAAAAGGGTTAAAGTTATCTCGGAGGCGAGCGTAATCAAAATAATAATCCTCTCGATTCAAACCCGTTGCATTCAAAATATCGCTACCTCCCATGCCTTGATGTTTGAAATTGTGAATGGTATAGCAGACTCGCTGATTTTCCATCCAATTATATTTGTAAATTTCAAACAGCATGACTGGAATCAAACCAGTTTGCCAATCGTGACAGTGAATCACATCGGGACGCTTGTTGCTTCTGAGCAAAAATTCCAAAGCGGCTTTGCTGAAAAATGCAAACCGCATATTGTCGTCATTGCACCCGTAATAACAGCCGCGATTAAAAAAGTTATCTTGAGAGCGAGGTTCGATGAAAAAACACAACTGCCCGTGCACCCAGCCGCACAAGACATCACAGAGGATTTCGCCGCCGTACCAGGGCACAGCCAGATCCCGGTAGGCTTCGTGAAGTCCCCAAATGTGGTCGTACCTCATGCAGTCGTACTTGGGTAGAATAATCTCGACGCAGTGGCCGGAATTCTGCAACTCCCGACTCAAACCGTAAACTACGTCGCCCAAACCTCCTGCTTTGATGACGGGGGCGCACTCCGAGGCAATTTGTACAATGTACATTTTTTTTCTCGCTCCTGATGAATCAAAAAGATATTTTCTTAACATGACAAAGTATATGGTTTCTCGCCAAATAAGCAAGTAGGCCATTGGGAATACAGGGAAAATAGCCGCAAAAGCCGATGTTGAGACGGATTTGGGCGATCGGCGATATCGTTTCGGCATTGCTGCAACTCGATCGCAAATTCCGCAAAACATAACTCATCTTCTCGCATTTGTCAACTCAATCTTTTGAGTCAAATCGCCATTTGTCTCGTCTTGTTCCGAATAGCGATCGAATAACTCACTCAAAGCTTCTTCTCCAACAATTTCTCCATTACTGACAAACTTCTCTACCTCCACCGAACCATCACTCAAAAATTCAATTTCCCACCGTTCCCCAGGTACAGCTACAATTACCATCATAGCTTCATCGCGATGATGCGCTAAACTGTAATCGATCGCCTGTTTTTGCAATTTTTGCAAAAATAATATTACTTGGTCAAATCCATTATTTTTCATCTATCAAATCTCCGATCGCTCAACAATTTGCGAACCATCCTAAAGCCGGGGATATTTTCTTCAGCACCTCTTTCTATTTGCTCCCATATCATTTCGCTAAATTCTTCCCAACTTGGCGAATTTGCCGGAAGCTGTGCTTGTTTTATACTACATTTTTTACCTTTGAGAATCTCAGACACTTTCATGCCTGCAAATTTTTGTGCGATCTTTCTTCCTCCTTATCTTACATAAATCCCACTCATCATTCTCATACCGCTCGAAAAAAATGCAATAACTCAACCCAAACCCATAGCATCATTTTCACATATTAATAATTTACCTTTCCCCTGATAAAACCAAACATAACCCTCTCCACCGCCTTTGCCAAAATGACCTAATTTTCGATAATCTTCTTCAATCCCCTTGGTAAATCCTTTCACCAAATCGCAATCAGCTATCAAAGTTTCACCTTGTTTGAGTTCGACAACCTTAGCCGGTGAACTTGTAGCTGCTACAACAGTAGCTGTTTGCTCGCGCAAAGCTGTAACAGCAATTCTCCACCTACCGTCATTAGAAGCCGCCACTTGTCGGAATTTCAGTTTTTTAGCACCGATAACTACATTGTCCGAACAAAACTGAAATACACCATCATCAAATTCCCACTGCTCCCCATCCGACAGAGCGATCGGCGTATAATGCAGGAAATTCCCTTTTTGTCTCGGTTCCAGTTTCACCGTACCAGTTCCTTGATATACGGGAGCGTTGTAGTCCATTTCCGTTGTCAAAGATACCCACATATCTTTTAAACGGTTATCCGTTTTATAAACACCGGAAGTCAATTTCCCCATACACCAATGCAGCGCACCTTTTTGAACTATCACTCCCGAATTGTTCAAGTTAATTTCCGCTTGCTGAACGAGGGGAATATTCTTAGTGGGATGGTAAAACTTGTTCGTTTCTGGATTGATGTTATTTTGAACGTACCACAAATCGGTTGGTTCCAAAACCTTGATTTCGTATTTCATAATTTACCTCGCCTATTTACGTGAAATGTGTTAAACATTTTACCCAAGATTAGGATCTGCCGCGCTCCCGGACTTATCCTGTGAAATTTATCTTTGGCCGACATCCTCTGCTACTGTTAAAGTATCTAGCTATCTTAGCAATAGCAGACAGCGCCCCTCCACAATTGTTGAGAAAAATTTATGCCTGCGATCGCACAATCTCCCAACCTACCCATTTTACAAGAAATCAACTCAGGATTACCCAATATTTGCGGCTCCGAAGCAGAAATTAATGCCGCAGCCAATAGCAACGAACCAATCTTTCTACCTACCACAAATCTGCGCCTGGAAAATATTCAAGCCGGATTCGCCTGCGCCCTGCATATGCACCAACCCACCATTCCTGCCGGTGCAAACGGCGAACTGATCTGCAATCTCCAGCATATGTTTGAACATCCCAACCAAGGAGACAACCACAACGCCGGAGTGTTTGCTTGGTGCTATTCCCGCATGGGAGAATTCATCCCCCAACTGATTGCCGAAGGCTGCAACCCGCGAATTATGCTCGACTATTCGGGCAATTTATTGTGGGGATTGCGCCAAATGGGACGCGACGATATCTTTGACAATCTCAAGCGGATTACCTGCGATCCTCAATATCAACCTCACGTAGAATGGCTGGGCACAATGTGGAGTCACGCCGTCATTCCCTCAACTCCCATTCCCGATATAAAACTTCAAATTCAAGCGTGGCAACATCATTTTGCAGCCATTTTTGGCATAGATGCCCTGAAGCGCGTTAAAGGTTTTTCGCCCCCAGAAATGCACTTTCCCAATCACCCAGATACACTTTACGAATACATCAAAGCTTTGAAAGAATGCGGCTATCGCTGGCTGATGGTGCAAGAACATTCTGTAGAAAATCCCGACGGTTCGGGATTGTCGCAAGACCAAAAATATATTCCCAACCGTTTAGTTGCCCGCAATTCTCGCGGCGAAACAATCAGTATTACTGCTTTGATTAAAACCCAAGGTTCAGATACGAAATTGGTTGGTCAAATGCAGCCTTATTACGAAGCAAAAGGACGCAATAAACAGCAAATTGGCAATATCACAATTCCTTCTTTAGTTACTCAGATTGCCGACGGCGAAAATGGCGGCGTGATGATGAATGAATTTCCCAGCGCCTTTGTCAAAGCTTGGCACGAAAACCGCGAACAAGGCGGCGGAAAATCCGGTGTTGTCGGTTTAAACGGTACTGAATATTTGGAGATAATTGAAGCGGCTGGTGTTAATCCTGAAGATTATCCGATTTGTCAAGGGATTAACCAGCACAAAATCTGGCACCTAGTCGATCCTGATAGTGCGACACCGGAAAAAGTGGAAAGTGCGATCGCACAACTCAAGCAAACAGACCACAATTTTCACATGGACGGTGCTTCTTGGACAAACGATTTGAGTTGGGTGAAAGGCTACGAAAACGTCTTGGAACCGATGAATCTACTCAGCGCTGCATTTCACCAAAAGTACGATCGGCTGGTGCAGCAAGATGCCGCCGTTACTAAGCAGTTTGAATACCAGCAAGCTTTGCTTTACAACTTGCTGCTACAAACAAGCTGTTTCCGCTATTGGGGACAGGGAACTTGGACTGATTACGCGCGGGAACTTTACAACCGCGGCGCTGCTTTAATGAAGTAGGAAAAGTTCGCAGTTGCGGTGTGGCAAAAAAAACGCAACTGCGAATTTTACCAAATTTTACAAACAAATAATTCCAGTGCACCCGGATTTTATATCAACCCTACATTCGCTTATGGCCTCGCATTTTAGAGAGAACTCAATTCCGCACCCTCAAATTCAGCCTACAGCATTAGGAGCATTATTAGCATTAGCTGGATTCGGTACATTCAAAAGACTAAAAAAATAGCCCTGAAGCCCTGAAGTAGCTCAAAAGTTCACTACTTTCTCACTATAAACAGTATCCATTAAAACTTTTTAGCTACAGAAGTCAAGATTTTATCTGAAATCTTCCTTGAGGCGAACCAATATTACAAAGTTCACTACTTTCTCACTAAAAACAGTATCCATTGAAACTTTTTAGCTACAGAAGTCAAGATTTTATCTGAAATCTTCCTTGAGGCATAACCAATATTACTAGGTAAAATTTGATTTCGTTCTTTGGATGTTACTAAAGTCAGTAAATTTTCGGATTGTGGTCAGCATTTGTGAGGTGATAATATTCGGAAATAATCTCAGCAAACTTATTTGAAATCAGCGTAGGCGCTACTGCCACAGTTTTTCTTGTTTTAAACGTGACAATCCAGAACATCAGGATTGAGGCAAGAAGTTGGCGCTGCTTTTAGTAGCTGGCTTCGTATTGCTTTGGGATTATTTAACTAATCATCAGGCTAAAAAATAGCCCAGATTATGAAATATTTTTCCCTATTTATATTGGCTTTAATCCTTTATGGGGCAATGGCACTAGGCTCTGTTTCACATGGAGTTAGTGCCTATATGGAGAGGATAGCTGACAACACGCCCTCAGTAAGTCGCTACTCTGTCAGCGGCTCACGCAATGGCATTGTTACCGTCAAAGATGCTGTTTCTTCAGAGGTGATTCGCACTTTTAAAATGGATGATGGAGTAGTTGTCAGAGAGACATTTCTCTTAGACGGTGGTAAGACTGTTGCGGCTTCGCAGAAAGACCATGCTGTTTTCTGGGAGTTGGCGACAGGTAAAGAAGTTCGCCGTTTTCCTCAAAGGATTTATGGCTTTTCCCACGATGAAACCAAGTTTTTTACTTACCAATTTCCGCAAGGGATAATATTCATGCACAGCTATCCCAGCTTTACACTTGTCTGCAAATGGAAAAAAGGAGCTCCCGGGCCTGAGCAGTTTCGCTTTTCGCCAAACGATCGCTTTTTGAACATCACATTTGGTCACGGATATCCCCCGATCGATGAAAATTATCCTCTACCGGATCGGAGTGGAGGTGCGGTGAATTACGCGCGACTTTTTAACATCGAAACTTGTCAGGAAATTAAAGAATTTTCTCAGCTTGATTTGCTATCTATAGGCGAGTTTTCTGCCGATTCAAATTTTTTGGTTACGCCAGAATATATCTACGTAGATGTTAACAGTGACAGACTTGTGCGGACTTTGTGGCGTTTCAATCTCAAAACTTACCAAGTTGAAAAACTTGCTGATTAGGATTTAATACACTTTCAAACAATTAGGACTCAAGGCTATGTCACAGCGAAATGCTAGCACAACATACATCTGTGCGATCTCAATAGCTGCATTCTTTACAACCGTTTCAAGCGGGGAAGTTTGTGCAGCACAACTGACTTTTGATGTAATCGTCAAAAATGAAGTCTTAGGTAATATTAGCCTGGAGAGAAAAATTAGGCCTGTCACAACAGGAACCAAAGATGCCATTGAGGGTCAATTTGTTGCTACTAAAAATGACTGGAAAAATTTTCTCGGTGTCGATCATCTGAACTGGCTTCAAATAGTAACGCAAGATTTTCATCCACCCATAACTATTGACCCTAACTTCGCCGTACAAGTCCCATATATAGATCCCCCCAAATTTGGTTATATTAGTGGATGGTCTGACGAGGAACCTTGGTACTGGGATGAATACAGAATTCCAGAAGAATTAGAACAATTTCTACCCTGGAATCCAAACAACCAACTAGCACAACAGACTCAAAACAATGGTCAGATTTTAAAATTCTCTGATGTACCGAGTGGTTCTCAAGCCAATCAGCTCAAATTTGAGACATTTCTGGTCGGTGATTTCGGCAACAAAACCTACGATTTTTTAACAGGTTTTTCCTGGTCAATTTCCCTCAATGGAGGCACTTCAACTATCACAAATATCGAACAAGGTGCAACATTTACCAAACAGTATGCCAACATAGTTGAGCAACAGTTTGGGTACAAAAAAGTTGACAAACTCCCCACCTATTTGTTTTCCAGTGCCTTATCCCCTGGCAAGGTTGACTCTTTTACAGAATCAGGACTTCAAGCATCAGCACCTTTTGTAGCCTGGACTAATAACTTTCCTGGTGTCAACCCCCCGAAAAAACCAGACACAATTTTAGGAGCGTTTAACCAATCGGGAAATCTGATTGCGGTGAATGACGACGGCGGGCCGTTTGGGAGCAATTGGGGTTCAGGGATTAAAAGTTCTGTAAACAATGACGGTTCTCTCAAACTCAAGGTGAGTGGCTACAACGACTTCAACTTTAATGAGCGTAATGACTTTAGTGGCGGCCCATGTAACGGCGGTAGCGGTGGTGGTGGATGTGTACGCAATGCACCACATCCTCAAGTTGGAACATACGACTTAGCTGTCAAGATGTATCAAGATTACCTTCCTTCTCTCAGTAGCGTTTCTACGTCTTCGAGTAATGTTGGTACGAATACAAGAGCTTTCGCTGCTAGGAGTATAAACCAGGAAATGTCTTTTTCCGAAAGCGACGTTTCTGACATAGCAAGCCTTTACAGCGACGACTTACCAAACGAAAAAGCCTCATCTAAAAAAGCCGAGGAGGACGCCCTCGCCGCCGCAGCCGTTCCCGAACCAACCACCGCATTAGGAACTTTATTTGCCCTCGCTGTATTGCCTGTAATTAAAAGACTCAAAAACCGGAAAAACAAAGAGTAATGAAAACCCTCTACACCCTGCTATATGCCCTCAGCATCATCCTCATCAACCCCTGGGGAAGCAGCCGGGGCCTCATCTGGACTTCCCCCAAAGTATTAATTATTTGGCTAATAGTAGGAGTCAATCTCGCCCTATTGTGGGAACAAAGAAAAGCCCTAACCATTCCCCGACAATGGAAAATATCGCTAATACTGTGGACAATATTTCTTTCAATCGGAGCTATCTCCACTCTACAAAGTCCCTTCCCCTTAACCTCTTTCTTCGGTCAAGACCAAATGGGAGACGGCTGGCTCTACTGGCTGTTAATCGCCGCCTTCACTCTCAGCAACAGCTTGCTCTTAACCATACACCCGCAACTCATTAATTCCCAATTCCAAGGACTGCTAATTGGCGGCATCATTCTTTCTCTTAGTATCTTCCCGCAAATCATAGACTGGCGGATCGACTATACTGCCACAATGGGGAAAATTATCAGAGCTGATGTTAATGCCAGCAGCATTTTTCAAGGACAGCAACCAATAGGATTGTACTCCCATCGCGGCCACGCAGCTATAGTTTTAGCATTAATAGTAATTACTGCTCTTGTCGGTTGGTTTGGGAGATTTACCACAAATAAATTAACTGCAATTACTTTAATTTTAACTGTTCCCTCACTGCTGCTAACTTCTACTCGAAGTGCTATTTTAGCTCTGATAGTTGCCAGTGCCTATTTGCTCAGAGGCAAATATTACAAAATTCTTGCAGGCAGTGCTCTTATCGCCATAATCGCTATTGGCATCATGACTGTCAGCAGACCGTTAGATTGGAGCAAACCTTCGATCGCACAAGTCATGTCTAGCCGATCGCCCATGTGGACGCTCTCAGCGCGCGGCATCAAAAAACGCCCGCTATTTGGATGGGGATTTGACGGTTTGGGCATCGCCTATCCATACATCCGAAATCCTCAAGTAACTCCGACCGTTGTAAATTTAGACGAATTTACTTACAACTATATTAACATAAAAGGTGAAATCAGCACTAGAGAAACTCCTACTTACAAAGCTCACAATTGGATTCTGGATACAACCCTATCTGTTGGCATTTTAGGGCTGCTGGCTGGGATTGCACTTTGGGGATATTATCTCTATTTAGCGGTGAATTCATCAATGCGCGGTATTGAAGCGGTGGCTATTGCTTATCTGATTTTTACTTTCACTTGGTTCGACTGCGCTCAATATGCACATATTGCGTGGTGGACGATGAGTCTCGCCGCAGTTAAATATGCTTCTATTACTCGTTTTTATCGTTGGGGGGCAGAGTCCGGGCAATTACCAATTACTAATTAGCAATTACCCATTCCCCAATCTTACATTTCCTGCATTAACCGCAAATAGTTTTGCCGCATTTGCGTCATATTTTCCATCATTCTATTAGCCATATCTTTCTCAACATCGCTCATTTGTTGCCAAAATAAAGCAGATCGCCTCGCCATAATTGCTTCTTCCCATAGCATCTCCAAAAGTTGCGCCGCCATTGGGTTTTCAGCATCGATAATCCCGCACAATTGCTCGAAGGCCCGGTTGGCTTCGGTGTGAGTGCTAACATCCTGAACCAGGCTTAGGCATTTTTTGAGTTGTACGATCGGATTTTCAGAAGAGTAAGCCATAATTTCACTAAGATAAGCGACAAAATTTACAATGATACCTTTGACATTACTAGAGTTTTGACACTCCCCGGCAGACCAGCGCGGGGATTCTTAAGACAGCAATTTGAGTCTTAAAGGCGATGCCAAAGCACCTCTACCGATTCCACTTAGATCTAGTCCAAGCATTATCGCTACTTTTCTAGCAATATTTGCACAACCATTACAATCTGCATTGATTAGCCAACCTTGAGCCGTTCTGTACAAACCGCGCTTAATTCGTTTGCCACTAGGAAGCCACCCTTCGGGTTTTTCGCCAAATTTAGGTAGCAAGTCATTATCGACAAACGAAGCTTTGGAAGAATATGATTCTTCAGCTTCAACAAACCTTAAACCGTATTGCTCGCACAGTTGAGCTATTCTATCTTTCAGTCTGCCCGTAGGGATTTGCACAAACTTTTGATTAGTGTTGCTTCCCATATTGACAGACTCTTTTTGTCCTTTGTTCCAACCAAAAATAACTGTACCGATTTGGTTGTCTAAGCAGTGCTGAATTACTTTTCTTGCTGCTTTGTTGACGGCATCTCGCATTTGGCGATTACGTTTTTCAGTTAAGCCTGCCAATCTTTTAGACCAGTAGCCGTTGGCTTTCCCTTTCATGAGAAAAGCAACCCGTTTGTTATATCCTTGATTGAGGGACTTGAGATGTTTGCCGTCAACGATAAAACTTGTGCCGATATTGCTCAAGCAGGTTAGCCAGTTGTCTATTCCGTGGTCAATTGCTAAGCATTTGGCAGGGTCTACATTCGCTTGGACATCCTCTGTTTTGTAAATCAATTCCAAGTAGAAACAGCCATTCCGGGGAAGAATGCGATACTCTCGAATTGTTTTAAAATCTAGATTAGATGGCATTGGTAGGAAAAACGCATCTAACCCGAACCACGCTTTAACCTTGCTTCCCAGAGGAAATCGCAGCATCCCATTCTTAAGTTTTACGGATCTTCCTGTAAACGTTACAAGTGCCATTCCACCTTTACGGTATCCCGGCAATTTAGGGTGTTGCGTAACCGTTCCATTTTTGATTCCTCTGAGTAAGCCCATAAAAGACTTAAAAGACTCTGCTACCCCTGTCAGAATTTGCTGAGCTGTATCTGAATAGAACGCTTGATAGTGCAGGTTTCTATCTTCAGTTCCCAAGACTTTGTGTAGCTTAGCCCGGTTCGGAATCTTGCCAGTTTTAAAGTATATTTGGCGAGAATAATAGATACCGCAATTAGTAAGCTTTGCAGACTCGGAACACAGATATTCAAGAATCGCTTGAATGCTTGAATCAGATCGAATTAGATTTTGTTGACAACCAAACATTGCTGAATCCTCCTATAATTTATAGTACAGCAAAAAGCAGGACAATCTATTAATAAATATTTAGATTTTATATTAAAAAGGCGAAGAAAAAACCGGCCACTGAAGAAGGGGCTTCAGACCCAATAATTTGGTGACACAGCCGTAGAGTTCCCTACATACCAGCGCCAAGGCAAATCCATGCCTTGAGAAATCCCGATCCGCGTAGTTTGCACAAAATTTATTGTACCCTCCTCCACAGCTTGCTGAAATTGCTCGCTCCGGTGTTCCAACCGCAGCGGTTGGCCGGAACCCAAGGGAAAACCGCTTAAAGTTCGATCGATCCCCAGTACCTTACACAGTTTCCCAGGCCCGGCGGCGAGGCGCGATCGCTTCTTCTCAGGAATTGCAGCGAATTCTTTGGGAACCACATCTACCTGCAAAGCTCGAATCAGCACAGCACTAGCAACTCCCTCTGCATCCGTCACGACATTAAAACAGTGATACATCCCGTAGATTAGGTAAACGTAGCTCATACCCGGAGGCCCGAACATCACCTCATTGCGAGAAGTGCGCTTTCGGTAAGCGTGACAAGCGGGATCTCCCGGGCCGTAAGCTTCGGTTTCGACAATAATTCCCCGAATCGTCTCGCCGTCAGGAAACTGCCGCACCAACGAACATCCCAGCAAATCTGGCGCTACGCTGGTAGATGGCCGCGCCAGCCAAAAAGATTCTACAATCTGAGTATTTGCACTCACTCAACAACAGCAGGTAAATTATGGACGTTAAGTTAGTTTTAGCAGTCTTGACAGCAGTTTTCACCGTTTGCTGTCTGTTCTTCGGTACAAAAAACGGATTCTACGATACTGACAAGTATCATGGTAACGGTTCTGCTCACTAATTTTAGGCGATTGTTTGTTGCTTAAAAAAACCGCCGCCTGTCAGTCAGGCGGCGGTTTTTTTTTATGAACCACAGAGGCCACAGAGGACACAGAGAAAGAGAAAGAGAGAGCGGAAAGAATCAAAAGAAGTTGACAAATGATGACACAGCAGATTGCTGTATTTGCTGCAATTAAGGATGAATTTTGCCATCGGGCATTTTAGTTTCTTGCAAGCTAGCATTCTCGAAGTCGGCGCATCCCATGAGGTTGAAACGCATTGTGGCTCCTCGATCCGTTGCTTTCATATTGAAACCAACTACTGCATTTTCTGGGTTATTCTGTTCTGGAACAGCGGTGACATTAAAATCCATATTTGCTTCTTTTTCATTAGCCTCAAGGTTGAAAGTGATGCCAGCACAGCCCAAATCAGCTCCGGTCAGGTTGGCTCTATTTAAGTTGGCATTTTTGAGGTTGGCATTGGTCAAGTTGGCTCCTGATAAGTTAGCACCTTCTAGGTTAGCTCCCTGCAAGTTTACTCCTTGCAAGTCTAATCCTTGTAAGTTGGCATTGCTGAAATTGCATTCCTGACACTGTTTTGTTTGCAGCAATTCCTTGACTTGGTTTTGTTGCTGGGAAAATGTTAGATATTTTACCGCAGTAAATACAACTGCGATGGACAATCCAGCAGTAACTAAATTTTTTAATTTCATAAATATCCGAAAGGCTTAGGGGGTTTTATATCGCGGTTAATAGATTTCTACAATAGTGCGATCGACTTCTCCAGAATTCCCACAAAAAAATGCAGGCATCCCAGAAGCAGTCCAACCCAATTAAACACCGCCGGACTTATATAGCAACCGCCAAGACGGTTAGGATGTTCTTATATCAAATCCGCGCTTCATCGGAATTATTCATTACTCTTTTCTCTCCCTCTGCGTTCTCTGTGTCCTCTGCGGTTAAATCATTCCGATGCAACCGGAATTGATATTAATTGCTCAAACCCTGGCTATTATTCCTTATTCCTGCTGTTTATCCGCTCGCGAAGTCGAATGGCCTTCTGCCTTCTTCCTTCAGCTCTAAATCGGCCTCCTTTCCCTCGCCAGTGCTGCTTTG
Organism: Microcoleus sp. B6-A1; assembly: GCF_036705085.1. Lineage (NCBI taxonomy): Bacteria > Bacillati > Cyanobacteriota > Cyanophyceae > Oscillatoriales > Microcoleaceae > Microcoleus > Microcoleus sp. B6-A1. Next base: position 81,498 of record NZ_JAUBTU010000019.1, on the reverse strand, counting down.
AGTTTCGGACTCGCCCCCTCGGTCTGCTTCACTTTGCTTTGAGCAGTCCACAAACGGAATTTATTTTTACCCGAAGGCGCGCATTGGCCTATACCTGGAGACTGAAATAAAAGAAACTTTATTTATATCCCTGGAATGAGTAAATCATCAAGAGATTTGAGGATGATTAATCTAGAAACGCAATACCGTACCTGCGCTGTAAATTTCTCAGCAACTACTTTTTTGGTCAAAATTGCTTTGAGAAATTAATTTACTCTAAAAACAGTTGGCAGCAGCTCAGGTTCCTCAACCCCGCCAGAACACACCCTACCTGTAATCCCGACAATTCGGAGCGGCAATGAACACAATCAAACCCGAACCCAAAAGATCGCGCTTCATGGCTCTGCTGCTGACAACGCTGCTGACCTTTCCCTTTGTGACTGCTTGCGGTTCTAGCGAGCAAAATTCCGCTCCCCCGCCTCCTGTTGACAACACTCGCGCTGGAGGAGTGCAAACTAATCGCGGCTCCGCTCCTTCCCCACAAGCGAAAAAAGGACTGAGCAATGCTCAAAAAGTAGGGATTACTTTAGCAGGAGCAGCCGCCCTTTACTACATCTACAATCAGCACAAAAATAAACAAGAAAAGGGGCCGCAGGGAAAACATTACCTTTCCAAAAACGGTCGCGTTTACTACCGTGATGCCCAGAATCGCGCGGTCTGGGTAACGCCCCCGCCTGAAGGAATTAAAGTTCCGGAGTCCGAGGCAGCGCGTTACCGCGAATTCCAAGGGTACAACAACCAAAATACCGGTCGAGACCTTACTACCTTGCCGGAAGCTACAAGTCCTGTTCCCGCACAGTAGTGTAAGCATTTGAGATTTTAGATTGCAGGTTCCGTGACTTTCAATTAAATCTGGGATTCCCAATCTAAAACAGTCGTTTTTCAACACATAAAAAAGAGGAACTTTATCATGGTAGACGGATTTTTGCGGAAGTTAAAAGATGCGATCGTCGGGCCAGACAGCGAGCAACTCGATCCTGATGGCAATTACCAAGATGCCTCCAATGCCGGACAGTACGGCAACGTGACTCCAGCCAGCCAAGACCCCTACGGCGACCCGGCTGAGTACGGAGAGTATGGCAACGTGACTCCAGCCAGCCAAGACCCCTACGGCGATCCGGCTGAGTACGGAGAGTACGGCAACCTGACCCCTGCCAGCGAAGACCCCTACGGCGACCCGGCTGACTACGCCGGTACCGACTACGGACAGTTCGGCAACCTGACTCCAGCCAGCGAAGACCCCTACGGCGACCCGGCTGACTACGTAGCGGATGCTGGAATGTTCGGCAATGTGACTCCGGCCAGCGAAGACCCCTACGGAGACCCGGCGGATGAGGAAGGGTTTTGAGTTGAGTCAGTTAGCTAGAAAAATTACCTGGTAAGCAACAGCACCCCTACGGGGGTGTTTTTTTGTTGCGAAATACCCAGAGTGAGCGAAAGATGAGCGGAAAAGGGAACTCTTGAGGGGATAGAGAATCTGAAACCCTTAACGGACAAGAGAAATGTTCAACGGAGAGGGTGGGATTTGAACCCACGGTGACATCACTGCCACACTCGATTTCAAGTCGAGCGCATTCGACCACTCTGCCACCTCTCCGGGCGCATAAATTTTATCATACCAGCAAATGTCTCTAACTACAAATAGCCGCAGATTCAGCGCGCCGATAAAGAATTTGTTCTCTTTCTACCGCGAAATCTTCGCCTACCCATACCAGAGACACTTCCGACACCGAGCCATTTTCGAGCAGGACGATCGAGAAATTCCGCAATTTCGAGCACTCTCTCTCCACAATTCGCGGTACGCTGGCCGCATTCAAATACACCGTACCCTCCGCACTCACCTCCAGCGACTTCCGCAACTCGTGCTTCGTGTGCCGCAGTTTGTGGTGCATATGACCAAAAGTTACCAGCGGTATGTGCTTTCCTGTGGTACGAGTTCGATCGATCGCCTCCGCAAAATCCGGGTCGCCCCAATCCCCTCCCAGTGGCTTCCAATCTCGCCCGCAGGGGTCTTCAGGAGCCTCTCCTAACCCCGTCGGACCCGTGTGACCCAAAAAAATCACATTTTCGCAATCGGCATCCGCCGCAGCCGCTGCAATGCGCCGCGCCGACTCCTCAAAACTTTCTACCCCAAACCACTCCGAGTAAAAATCCCCGTACTTCCACTCCGAACCCCCCCAAGTAAACGGGCGGCTTCCCACCACAGTTACGCCCAATTCGGGAAAATCCCGTTTCCCGTAACCGACGTGAGCTTCTCCCATTAAATCTAACTGCTGTTTTACCCAATTTTCTTGAGTGCGATCGTAAGGGCACTGACTGCGGCCCCACTCTGTCGCCGTGTACCAAGCGTCGTGGTTCCCAAACACCGCTGCTTTCGGAATGTCCAATTGGGCGATCGCCCGCACCACCTCCACCGACTCATTGCCAAAATCCCCCACAAACAGCACCAAATCAACGCCCAGATGCTTCAGGGCCTCGCCGTCTTCAGGTTCCCAGCGATCGTGAACGTCCCCCACCACCGCAATTTTGATAGATTTAGCTTTATTCATGTAATTTGTCATGTGCGATCGATCCCTAGCCCCTTCTTACTCAGCATAAGAAACAGCGACCTATTTTTGCACTCTCCCGCAGCATATTTTGGATTTTAGATTTTAGATGTGAGATTTGCTCCACTTTCTTCATCTTTTACTCCTAAGCGCAAAAATCCTCTCTCCCCATTGACATTGGAGGCGATTGCCCTGAAGTTAAGCCCGTTAATTACCGACTGCAACGCCCTAATACTCAACCGAGTAGGGACAGCAACCCTAGACTGAATTATTCCTCTAACTCTGGTTCCGCCTCCATTTGCTCATCTTCAATTGCAAATTCGCTGATATAGTCTCGCACAACTCGCTCAAAAAACAGAGGAGCCGGTAAGCTCGACCAATCGCTGTAGTGGCCGAAACTATACCGTAGGGATTCTACCAGTGCAGCAAGGCGATCGCAATCATCTTTTTCCTGTCGCAAGGTAACAACAATTTCCAGAGGATTTGGAGTTGGGAATTGTCCCGTGAAAGGCGGACGGGTTTCAATTTTGTGGACTTCCAATCCAGCTTTATTTAAAACTTTGTTGTTGAAACCGTCAGCAACTTTTGCAAGAAAGTAGTGCACAAGCAGTGATGCCATTTGATATAACCCGCTTTGCGCGAGGAAACTAAATGCAAAAATCACCACTTCTTCAGCAATATTCTTTACAGCAATAGGGCTTTCTGTCGGGTGATAGCAACTTTGGCCGCGTGATTCTTGATGAAGTGTTTTGCGCCCAACAGACAGGTAAGCAACACAACCTGTTTCACTGATTTCGCTCTTTTGATTGCTTGTAACAAGCCGAAATAACTTCATTGCACTCGATGCAGAGGGAATTTCCCAGGTTGAAGTCAGTTCTTCTTTTGTCCGGGTATCTTCCAGAGAAGTCTCTGTTAAATGTCGGACTTTTTTATCGATAATTCCAGGGGCGATATCTTGACGAATCCGAATTATCCGCGCACCTTTCCACTCATCTTGCATCTGCTCGTACTGCTGACCGAGGTTAATTTGATTTGCATTCATTCTAACATCGGCGAGCCAAGGCCAAAGTTGCGCGCAGTTAGAAGAATCAATCATCACTAATGGTTGATTCCCTTCATCTACAGAATTGGAAATAATCTGCTTGACAAATTTCATGAAACGAATCTGGCGCGCTTCTTGTTTGTCAGCCAGTTTCACGGGAGAGATTTGGGAAATAAAGGCGATCTCATCAGAAAACTTGCTCCAAGGGCTGATTTGTAAATTATTACCCTTCTCATAGGCACAGCACAGTTCGCATTCACCTGTTTCCACCTTGAGGCGCATAGCAACTGGCAAAAATGTGTTGTCAATAAAACCGCGAGCGCGACCTTTCTGTTTGCGAACGATCGTAATTCCGATAATTTCTTTTGGTCTAGCTGCTACAGGAGTGTCTTTGAGCCATTTGTCAACCTTTTCCTTGACATCATCAATGCGGCCAGAATGAGCAGAAAGTAAGTCTTTTAGAGCAGCTTGTACTCGATGGGAAAAATCACCAAGTTGGAGAAGTTCTTTCTCCTTAGTTTTTTCAATCGGTAGCAGAAACTGCACGCAAGAACCGGCGATTGTAGCCAGTGCTTGACGGGATGAGGGTTTATTCACCGAATCGTCATGTTTATTGTCTGGATACCATTCCCGTGCCATTACGAGGCAAAAAGTTCGCTGTTTGCGTAAAGCAAGTTGTTGGACGATAGACTCCCAGGCTTCTATGCGGTGACGCGATCGCTCTTTTGCTTTCAAATTTGCACCTGGCAATGACTCTTTCGGCCCGTGAGTATTTGCTGGCAAACGATTAGCCATGAGTTCGATCGCGCCACCCCAGAGAAGGCGAATTATCGCTTGCAGCAGTTTCAATTCGGTTTGACATTGTTCTTCGTAAAAGATAACAAGTAACAGTTTTTCATTAGCATATAGTCGGCGCATAGCTTCCTGGTTTGCCTGAATCATCGCCTTAAGTTCATCAGTCTGGTTGAGACACTTAGAGTGAAATTTTAGGGTTTTTCTACCACCCCAAATTTTCTCTAACTTCATATCGAGATGTTTAGCCAGCAAGCTGTTTAATGGATCGTCCTTCAAGCTTTCCTTAAATTTTTCCAAGTATTTGGGAGTAAAATCAGGACAGTCACCTTTTTCAAGGATTTCTAAAGCAGCACCTAACAGAGTAGGAAAATTAATCATGCGCGAGGCTGTATCGTCTTTTGTGTGACTTGTGCCTTTGATTTTTACTTCCGAGTAATTATCGAAAGGTTTGAAGCCGAGCAGGTTCAGAATTTCAGCAATCTTTTCAAAAGCTTCTAACTTATCAATCTCCGGTACGCCTGCGTCAATTCCGTGTTTTCCTTCTTGCAGTCCGTTGCGGTAAGTTAACACAACTTGACAGCGTTCTGTTGAAGCTTTACCCAATACAATTTGAGAACCATCAATATTTTGACCGTCAGGCGTTTTCATCGGGAGTTTGAGCTTGCCACGCAATGCTTCAAAGTCTTTATCGATCGCCCAAAACCAATTTTTCTTTTTGTCCGGTTGATTTTTCTCCGGTTTTTCGGAATCGGAAAGCACCGTGTAGCGAAATGCGCGATCGCTGTAGTCAACAGAAAAGACAAAACCACTAATATTTGCTGAGTTATAACTTGCAGGTTTTAATTCACTTAACCAGCGGCGCTTGGAAACATCTATCTTCAATAAAGGTTGGTGCAAAGAAGGATAGGTTACGACTTCTAAACGTACCACCAGACTGAATTTTCCTGCGTTTTCGGATACAGTAATGGGATCGGTAATCAATTCTGCCGTTCCAGTTGTGAGACGCCCGCCGCTAGAGATAACCCGCTTCATTGTTCCTAGCCCCTGAAAAATCTCTTTTCCCGCGATCGCACGAGCTGCATAATCAACTAACACGCGATAATCATAATTGTTGCTGTGTTTTGTAGTTCCTGTATTTTGATTCCATTTCCAAGGTAAAACTTGAGACTCAGACGGAGTAATTGTTAACAACTCCTTTCGATCGTGCAAATCTTCCAAACGGTCGATAACTTCCAATAGCCCATCTTCTTTTTCAGCAAAAGGTTTTAGGAAATTTGTTATCCACTCGTTGATAATGGGGCGTAACGCTTTCTGGATATCTTGTGTACTTTCGGAATTTAAGTAAGCAAATGGTTCAGGCTCTTTTACACTTTTGGAATTCAACGAAAACAGACTCAAACCTACATTTGACTGAATCCGCGCTGCACTGTCCAGTCCTACTTCTAACAAACCTAGCAGCGAGGAATAAGGGAGATTTTTACTAGCTGAATCGCCCTTGCAAGCAGCTTTTTGGAGGGTCGAAAGCTCATGCAAAGCAGCTTTTGTCCAACCTAGCGTCAAGCCTTTGACTGTTACTGGCTCGATGTTATCTGGCACGGTAAAAGCTAGGGGAATCTCTTTCAGACTTTTGGGCTTGCCGAGAGGAATGTAAAGGGTGTCTGAAAGCACAGTCGCTTCAGTTTCTTCGTCATCATCGGATTCGATTTCGTCAAAAATTTCGTCGTTCATGGTTGCATCTCCAATAATAGTAGTTTCCTTTGCTTCGCCGTCATCATCAGATTCAATTTTGTCAAAAATTCCGTCGTTCATGGTTACATCTCCAATAAAGGTGAAAAATCATCAAAATCGTCTTCTTCCTCTGTCAAACCTTCTGAATTCCGTAAACTTGGCGGGTAAACTACGCCATCAATGCGCCGCAGGGGATCGAGAAATGCACCGTAAAGTTCTTGATAAATTTCTCGAATCACTGGATCGGGATGCTTGAGGCATTCTTCTAAAATAATTCGCATCTGAACAAGCATACTGTCCCGCCCGGAGTCTGGTTTATCTTCAGTGGATTTAATAGCCCAAGCTGCATCGACAAAGTAAACTTGTACCGGACACCCATTTCGCATCCCGCGCCCGATAGTTTGCAAAATTCCCACCATCTGATTTGCCGTAAACGGTTTAAATAAATCTTCACCCAAACGGCTAGCCATGAGAGGTTCGCGCAACAGCCGGTTCGCCGTTTTCCAGAGTTGTTTTCTCGACTTTTTCCAAGCATTAGAAATTGCTGGCAAGTGTTCTGCTTCAGTAAAAACTCGACTGTCAAATTCTTGGGTAGCTTTTCCGGCTAGGCTGTACAACAGTTGCGTATCGTCAGTCGTGGGATGGGGACGGGTGAGGAAATAAATTGTACCAATAGCTGCATCGAGTTTCCTGATGCCTTTAGTGAAAACAATATTCACACCTCTACCGATTGCCAACATTGGAAAAATGATAATATCGCAAGTTTCATCATCTCCTAAAGCCTCGCACTGGGCAGTGGTAACGAAATCAGTTGGTTGCTCTCCGTGTTTGAGGAGATTAACAACTGCTTTGGTTCGTTTGCCGATTTCTGGATGGTAATCGTTGATAAATTTCTTAATGGTGCGAGCTTGTTCGTAGCTGTTAACAATTAAGGCCGCTTTGCGGTAAATACCCTTTTGCAGGTCAAAGTTGCGGATGGATTTGTAAATTTCAGATTTCTGGTTTCCTCCGCGTACCAGCGCGTCTACCATTTTTTCTAAATTGCGATCGCGCAGTTCGCCTGCACCGCTATATCGGAGAGGTTCATCGCGCGATTCGCGATCGGGCAGCCATTTGAAGCGGTAAAAGCTCTTTTTGGGCTCCCGTTCTGTTTGGCGCGGTTTGAGCAGATAATCCGGCCCAGAGTTAATGTGATAAGCAGGACTTGCTTCGAGAAATGAGGTAGCTGAAGTCATTAAAACTGCCAGCCCCGACCGTTCGCCATCTGCCTCAAATAACTGATGAAAACGGTGCATTAACATCCGAGGCGCGCCCACAAAAATAATATAAGACAGTTCCACATTTTGGGCTTGACTTCGAGTAGTTTGTGCCGATTGGAAACTGTATTTTACCCCAGAAAAAGACCCTAAAATATTCTCAGGAATCAGTTGTCGCAGTTCCGGTGTTGCCGTTGATTCGACAATCGGTTCCCGAATCAGTCCTTCTGCTACCATTGTTCTAGTTTGCGGTACGATCCGCTGATAGCCTAAAATCACGAAAGTAACGCAAACAAGTAAGGTAATCGTATCCTGAGCTTCGCCTGATGCAGTGCCATCCTTAAAACACAAAGGCAAAAACAATTCGGCAATTTTTTTGACTATTTTATCGCGCCGTTCGATCAGATTCTCCGCTAAATAACGACGAAAATAAAGAATTTGAGTTTCCCATTGCTGTTTGAGCGTGTCGGCGTTGCTTCCCAGCCTTTGAGCGCACAGATCCAGGTTTAGCCGATCGTGCGGTTCAATGCCAGTGCGATCGTAAAAAGCATGGTAAGCAGCCGTTTCCCAGAATTCTTTCAAGGCTCGACTTTTGCTAAATCCCTGTTTGACTTCCTCTTCGTCAAGGCGATCGCGTTTAGAAGTTTTCTCAAAGCCATCCAACAAATCGCTGACTATTCTCAGAACGGTTAATAACTGATTCTCATAGCGTTTGCCGACTGGCGATGAGGGCATATTTTGAACGGCAGTAATTAATGATGTGTTGTGATTGCCAAATTCTGCTAGATCGCGGCTATAAAGTTCTACATCTCGATCGAACAATCGATAATTTTCGCCGCGAGCAAAACGATTGTGAATTTGTTCTTGAATGACTAAATGGATAGAATCTGCCGCACCTGAAAGTTTTAAAGTTGCCGCACCGTAAGCATCCAGAGTTGATTGCACCATATCTGCTTCGTCAAAAACTACGACATCAAATGTCCGGGCAATTAATTCAAAATAACGAATGCGATCGCGAATGGCATGGGGTGGTACTTCAGTATCCATTGAGAGAACGTGGCCGACCCAAATATCGGCATCTAGCAAATCGCGGGGTGCTTTGTGGCGGCCGCACATCGTCCAAACCGGACAAAGATACTTTTTCATTTGCCCTTTTTTGCCACCGCTTTGTAAAATTTCCTTGCAGGGTGCATAACCAAATCCCCACATCGAAGTATCAGCAGTAGAAAACGCAGGTAAGACGCAATTTAAGCCAAAAACTTCTGCCTGTTCCAAACTATAGGCAAAGCCGCCATTTCCCCCTGATGCTGCGATCGCCTCGGCAATATTGTTAGCGTGTCGGCGGCGAGTTCCATCGCTTTGACCGACTAGCATTCCCACTTTAATTTCATGAAATGCTAGTTCTGCCATGTACTGTCTGGCAACTTCAATAGAGGGAAACACAAACATCGCTTTATAACCGCGTTTTCCCAACCATACAGCTATCAATACGAGCAAAGTTGTTTTGCCCGATCCAGGCAGTCCAATTAAGTGCTTGATGCCTTCTAATTCGATGACTGTTTCTTCCCGCAAACCCTTACCAATTTCTGGCACCTTAAGTGCAAAATGTTCAAACCGTTGTACCCAGCTACCCCGTCTTTTTTCAGGGTGATTTGCTTCGCGTTCATCCATCTCAACTGCTAACTCGTACAGTTCCGCAAGGGGAATGCGGATTTTTGCTTTCGGGGCGCGATCGAGGGAATGGGTGCGGCGCGGCGCAAGTGGGGCTGCGATCGGCCCAATTGGCACTCTCGCGGCTGTTGTTTCTTCACCTAAAGCAACGGCCATTGGCTGGCGGGGATCGGCAAAGGTGGCGCTGTAAAATTGGTGTGCTAAAGGCTGACCCAGAATTTGACGTGCTTGGGCAATTAAAGGGTCTTCTAGGGGGTCTGTGCGTTGAAAGTGAAGTGTTTCTAAGTTAATTTTATAGGTTCCTTGAGTTTTGTTGCGGTAGTGGCGATCGTTATAAATAGCAACGGCGTGTTTCACTGACTGTTCTGTTACGTAAGCCAGCGACATCAGGCGCATATTGAAAATGGCTTGGCGGGCTTTTGCCAACGCGGGTGCATTGATGATACTCGCCATTCCCGATATCGTTAAAGGGGCATATTCTAGGGAATTAGTTTCGATAAATTCTGCCATCAAGACACACAGCCAGCAAATGCGATCTATTCCCGTCCAGAAATCTGGTTTAATTCTCATATTTGATTTTCTTTAACAACTGTATGACTTGTGAAACAGACATAATTTCGAGAGTAGCAGGATCGCCTTTTTTATCGATCGCTGACCGGAAAGTAGAGAGGTAATCTGGCCGCTCCTCAATTAATTGGTCGCTGACGGCAATGATGCGGCGGCGGTAGTGAATCAGCCCTCCGATGCCAGTGCGGTTGAGGCGCAAAGCAAGGGAGACAGGACTGGTGTATGACTTAGCATCAATGCCGATATTGCGACCGTTAATTGCTACATCGCATAGGTCTGATTCTGGGTAAAGTTCGGCATCTAGTCCGTTTTTTATGGCTGCCTTAAAAATTGCTAATTCGTCGATCGCCGGCCCAGTCCAATAGGTTAAAATTTGCGGTTGGGCAATCAGCAATCGGTCTTGGTTTGGGTCTGATTTCTCCGAAACTTTTGCTGTTGAGGAGTTGTGACCGAGGCATTGGCGAATCGGACATCGCCCATCGGGAAAAAGTTCTTTATTGGGATAGGGGCGCATCAGCGTACCGCAATACGCGCAGCGATGAGCCTGTCCGTCAATTAACCAGACATCCGGCACGCTATCAAAAAAGGTGTCAACAATCATTCCCTGTAAAGGGGTTAAATCGTTGTCACGTAAGTAGTCTAAAAGTTGGTGTTCTCCGATGAGCGATCGGCTGCCAAATAGCGATCGCAAAGCCGTATAAGCTTTGTGCTGGTGGCGAATTCCCAATCGTTCAGTTGCGTCGCGCAACCGTTGGTACAGGCGGTGTTCGATGATATTATCTTCGCCAAAAGTGCCTTTACTGTTGGCAATTACTGCACAATCTGGGGTTGGCACTCGCAAGTCTGGATCGATGAGAATTACTTGACCAGAGTCAAAATCGGCGTGACAAAAAATATCTAATTCCCACTTATTGAGGGGATATCTAGCACGTTCCAAAACGGTATGCACGCAAGCCGCGCGATCGCTTTGTCCGGATTCGATATATAGCCTGCCCAACTTGCACATAGCCCGATAAAGTTCCGATGGCATAGTATCGTCTTGGCGAACGATGTCTCGATTGAGAATTCTGGTGTACTGTCGCAGAATTCCCTGGGCCAGCAATATAACAGTATCTTCAGCCAGATCGATCGTGCTGGCGTGTCCTGTGGGTAATGGCAATGTCGTTGTTTGCATTTGTGGCAACCAGGTTGGGTCTTGACCATCAGCCTCGGCAAGAATTTGTTGCTCCAAAGTTGCGTCCGGGAATGAGGGTAAAACTTGCGCGATCGCCGCCAGCGTCCAGCCTTTCTTGAGCAAAAGTGCTGTTGCCAGTCCTTCTAAAATCTGCCGAAACCGAAATTCTTGACCTTTCTGCTGTGACAGGAGTTGCTTGGATCTCCACGAGCGCACAGTTCGTAAGGCTGGTGGTTCCACAGATAGCCCAAGCTGCTCAATCCGTCGTTTTAGTTCTTTTGTCAGAAACTCAGCAGTTCCCTGCCACTGGCGATCGTCTTCAAAGTACATAGATGTATAAAACCAACCTATTTACATCGTATTGTGATTACAGTAAACGATGTAAATAAAGGATGTCAATAGAGGCTACTCAAAATACTCGTGGCTCAAGGTAGTCATTTACCTGTGAATATCTTGCTGGATCAAGCTTTCAGTCTAATTAGAGTCAGGTAAAAACTTAGCTGAGTCCACTCTTGGATCGCAAAATCTTGCTCCCACTGCCAGTCAGTCGGTTAACCTATGGCAAATTTTCTACCTCTGGCCCAACTGCCCACCGTTTTTGGTGAATTCAACTATAATTCAAAATACACTTGAGTCCAGCCCGCACCTTCCCCGGAATATTCTAACTGTGTTTACCACCGCACCTGCTCCGAACTTTACTCAAACCCGACTGCCCGACGACTTGTTTGCAGCAATTAACGCCCTCAAACAAGAGTTAAACGCCGTCATTCTCGCCCACTATTACCAAGACTCCGAGATTCAAGACATCGCAGACTTCATTGGCGACTCCCTAGAACTTGCCCGCAAAGCCGCCAACACCAGCGCCGATGTCATAGTTTTTGCCGGAGTTCATTTCATGGCCGAAACCGCAAAAATTCTCAATCCCGACAAATTAGTATTGTTGCCAGACTTAAATGCTGGGTGTTCCCTCGCCGACAGTTGCCCTCCCGAAGCGTTTGCAGCTTTCAAAGCCGATCGACCCGGACATTTGGTAATTTCCTACATTAATTGTACCGCCGCAATTAAGGCAATGAGCGATATAATTTGCACCAGTTCTAACGCGGTTAAAATTGTCAACCAAATTCCCGAAAATCAGCCGATAATTTTTGGACCAGATCGCAATCTCGGCCGCTACGTCATGGAACAAACGGGTAGAAACATGGAGATTTGGCAAGGAGCCTGCATCGTCCACGAAAACTTCTCAGAAAAAAAGATAGTTCAACTCAAAATCGAAAATCCAGAAGCCGAAATAATTGCCCACCCAGAATGCGAACCTCCCGTGCTGCGCCACGCTAATTACATCGGCTCCACCACGGCTTTGCTCAAATATTCTCAAGCTAGTTCCAGCCAAGCTTTTATTGTCGCAACTGAACCGGGAATCATTCACCAAATGCAAAAGCAAGCTCCGCACAAACGCTTTATTCCCGCTCCTTCAACCAATAATAACTGCGCTTGCAACGAATGCCCGCACATGAGATTAAATACCTTGGAAAAATTGTATCTCTCGCTAAAAAATCAAACCCCTGAAATTACCATGCCCCTAGATATTCAACTAGCAGCTTTGCAGCCGATCCAACGAATGCTAGAAATGAGCTAATCGCTGGCTATTTTTCAGTAAATACATTGTAAGCTGTTCGGCATTTAAAGGACTTGCGTAAGGTGCGTCAGCATCTAAGGTTTTCCGTTTCAGCGTAAGGGTTCTAGCTGACGCACCCTACTAGCCTCGTTACTGGTTTAAATGCTCCACAGCTTATGCTGGGTTGGCCGGGGCGATTAAATTAAGTCCTGGCCTAACCCACCAAGCTCGATCGGCAATCTGTGAATCAGTTGTCCACTCTTTCTCTTCTTTTCCTCTGCGGTGCCTGCCTTTAAAACTCATGAACAATAAATGATGCCCGAAAAACTGATTGTTTTCACCCGCTATCCAGAACCGGGAACAACCAAAACTCGACTAATTCCGGTGCTGGGAAAAACAGGCGCTGCCAACCTTCACCGCTTGATGGCCCAACGGACGATCGCCTGCGCGCTCTCTCTCCAAAAATCCCGCCAATTATCGGTAGAAATTCACCGAACCGGCGGCAGCCAACAACTGATGCAAGAGTGGTTGGGAAGTGATATTTCTTGTGAAAATCAAATAGACGGTGATTTGGGCGCGAGAATGACAGCAGCGTTTCAAAAGTCTTTTAATTCAGGGGTTGAAAAAACTGCCATTATCGGCACTGATTGTCCGGGTTTGAAAGCAGAAATCATGGCACAAGCTTTTGAGGAATTGAGTCAGCACGATTTAGTTTTGGGCCCGGCAAAAGACGGAGGTTATTATCTGATCGGGCTGCGGCGATCGATTCCGGAATTATTCGGTGGCATTCAGTGGGGAACCAGTGAAGTATTTGCTTGTACGCGGGCGATCGCCCAAAAGCTCGCTCTCAATATTGCTTATCTTCCCACTCTTGCAGATATCGATCGACCTGAAGACCTCCTCGGTTTAGATATTAATATGTTGAAATAACTAAACTATATTTAATTTCTTTCAAGCATTAGTAATTGTCATATTTAATTAGATAAAACTACTTGATTGTGAAACCATAAGGTCATAATATAGTAAGTGTATTTGTCTAACCAAATGCTGAATCTCAGTAGCAGTTAGACAGCGCTTGGGACAATAGTCCCAGGCGCGAGAAAAAGCCAAAAATTCCCAACTAAATTAGCAACTAACAGCTCCGCTTTGTACAAAACCCGCCCCGCCAGATGAAAGCCCAATGTAGGCGCGGGCGAGGTGTAAAAAATGAGCAACTAATAGCTTGGTTTTTTACCAAACTCTCCCACCTTAAGGCAAAATGTAGGGGCGAGCCTGGGGTCAGAAATGGGCAAAATCAGCTTTGTACAAAACCCGCCCTCTCTCTCACGGGTTGCTTAAGTCTGTATGTCGCCAGAAAATCCCAATCTCAAAATTTCCATTATCATTCCAGTCTTAAACGAAGCACCTACAATAGCCTCAGTCATCTCCACCGCCCTTGAGGCCCAAAATGTCGAAATAATTGTCGCTGACGGTGGCAGCAGCGACGGTACTACAGATATAGCAAAATCTTTTGGCGTCCGAGTTATCTCCACCGCCCCAGGCCGCGCCACTCAAATGAATGCAGGTGCCGCCGCTGCTGCTGGAGATATCCTGCTGTTTCTCCACGCAGACACTCTGTTGCCTCGCGGGTACGACGATAGCGCGCGTCGGGTACTAGCTAACCCGTCTGCTGTAGCGGGGGCCTTTCAACTCCAGATTGACGCCCGCAGTCTCAGCCTCCGGCTGGTAGAAACAGGGGTAAAGTGGCGATCGAACTTTCTGCAAATGCCCTACGGCGACCAAGCTATTTTCCTCCACGCAGTTACCTTTGACCAAATCGGCGGTTTTCCCGACTTGCCCCTCATGGAAGACTTTGAATTCGTGCGCCGATTGAAAAAACAAGGTCGCATTGAAATAGTACCCCAGCCAGTCCTGACCTCCGCCCGTCGCTGGCAGCAGCTTGGGGCGATCAAAACCACCGCCATTAATCAAATAGTAATCATCGCTTATTTCCTGGGAGTGTCGCCCGATCGACTCGCTTTCTGGTATAAGAGGCAAAAGAAAAATTCTTCCAAAAACTAAAGAATAGTGAACTTTTCTAAAGCTCGCCGTTAATTATGTAAATAGGAAACACCTCCCTGCGTAAAATATGACTTGAACGCCTCAACTTTTACGCACAGCGAGGAAAAAGAGAATATGGCCGATCCCAGAGATGCAGAGCTTATTAAACCCTTTAACGGCGACCCCTTCACGGGTCATCTAGCCACCCCCATCAGTGCTTCTGATTTCACAAAAGCATTTATTGGGAACTTGCCCGCCTACCGCAAAGGACTCTCGCCCCTAATTCGAGGTCTAGAAATTGGTTTGGCACACGGTTATTTCCTCGTCGGCCCCGAAATCGTCTTCGGACCCCTGCGGGATTATCCAGAAGCAGCTAATCTCGGGGGATTATATACAGCCCTCGTCTTAGTTCTGCTGGGCACACTAGGTATGTCTGCTTACGGTTTAGTCTCTTTCAAACAAGACAACACCAGCTACCCTAGCGCTAATCCCATGACCCCTGATTCCCTCAGAAATGCTGAGGGGTGGAGCCAGCTTACCGGGGGTTTCTTCATTGGTGGAATGGGTGGTGTCTTTGTTGCCTACTTCTTACTCGAAAACTTTAACGGCGTTGATGCCATTTTCCGGGGTTTAGTCAACAATTAGACTCGACTCCCAAATATCCCTGTTGGAACACACTAACTTTAGTTTGGAGAATTTGATATGACAGGTTCCTACGCTGCCTCTTTCTTGCCTTGGATTTTGATTCCCCTAATTACCTGGGTGATGCCGGTTGTGGTAATGGGTTTGTTGTTTATCTACATTGAAAGCGACGCCTGATCCTTACCCCTCAAGTAAGACCTAAGTGGGAAAGCCGAAGTAAGACGATTGATCAATAATTGCTGTGAAATTTCTAGATAAAGCTAGGGAAAATCAGTAAAAATTGTTTTGAGATTGCTGGCTCTCAGAAAACTTAGTTTCTTTACCCCCATCCCCAGAATTTATCTGTGGAGCAATCTTTCAGTTTTCTTCCTTCAAAACTCGTAATTGCAAAAAAATCCTCTGCCTGCAGGTAGAGGATTTTTTTGCAAAGAAGACAAATCATCCGATCGGGGAACACCAATTGCCAAATTCTGAGCCACAATTGTTATGGAAACCTACTAATGAGGAGACAGCGATGCAATTTTCCCCCGCACGCAGAATTTTAGCTCCATTCCTGATCTCGGTACTGCTGTTAGTGACCGCCTGCGGTCAAACCCAAACCGAATCACGCTGGGACAAAGCTCAGCAGGAAAGCACCCAAAAACCTGGTAAAGCACAGCAGACAACTGCTGATAAATCAAGTGCTAGTAATCAAAACCTGCCCAAGAAGGCAGTTGCGGGCGGTAAGTTAAATAAATACTTCCCGTCTTCTGGCGGTGGATTCGATCGCGTTTTTGCTCAAGAAAAATCCGGTTTTGCTGAAGCTAAGTTGAACAAAGACGGTAAAAATGTCGCGGTGCTCTCGATTAACGACATCGCCGGCAACCCCAGCGCCGGTGCAAAATTCCAGCAAAGTACCAAGCAAATCAGCGGCTATCCCGCTGTTAATCAGGGTGCTAATATCACTGCTGTTTTAGTGGCAAATCGCTATCAGGTGAAAGTTCAATCCCGCAATCCCTCTTTTACCGCGAACGATCGCGAAGCTTGGCTGTCAAAATTTAACCTCGGCGGCCTCGCCCGCGTCAAGTAGCAATGTCTCTTGTCACACTCCGCGCCCGACTTCCGTCTGGCGCAATCATAACTAAGTCTGCAACAATGAGACTGTGAAGTTTTGCAATCTGCCAAAAGTAATACCTTTGATTTTCGTTCCAGCATAAGGAGTTTTTTGTGAGCAAAACAGTCTTTGAATTAGTCGATACACTGCCTCAAGACAACATGACTGTCAAAGCCCTCCGAGCGCTTGACTTTGTGGTTCCCGGTGAGTGGAACAATTTAGTTGGCTTTGAAAATACCATTCGCACCGTTACTGGCGAAACAGACGAAGATTTGATCCAGCAAATTGGCGAGCGGGCCATCTACCTGTACAACGATAAATCAGAGGGCTACCAGCGCGCTCTCTGGCTCTACCAAACGATCGACAGTGCCGACAAGGCTTTGGGCACTGCCGCCCTCGCTAACAAAGTCTCCCAAAATGTGCCGTTTTTGTCCATGCTCGGCAATCTCACTCCCAAGCCGGAAAAAGCTCAAACGATCGACCTCTCTCTGAAGTTAGTCACTGAGTTGCTCGCTTTTTGCCAAATCAACGGCATTCCCGGCGACAGCATCGGCGATTTTGCCGCCTCCTTGGGTGACTACGGTGGCGAATCCCTGATGCGGATGGCTGCTTTGGTTTGTTTCGATGGTTTGATTCCTCTGGGCCCGGACTTTATCATGGCAACTCAGTCTTGGATTCAGAGGCTCTCCCCGAACGATTTGCAAGATAATTCGGTCTTCAAGTCGATCGGCGGCATGATTCCAGGGGGCTCTCCCGCAGGCCAGTTGGGCTTTATCGGCGAAAGCTTTAACTCGGTTTCCGGCTGGATGAGCTCTTTTGTGAGCGATCGAGGTTTGACTCCCCAAAACGTACTCGGCCACTTGCAGAATTTTGTAGATATTTCTGCTGACAAGGTAGACTACGTGGGCGCATTCCTCGACATGACTACCAACTATTACGAACACACCGGTGTTCAAACTCTCGCCCGCCGTTTGATTGAACGAGCTGTCGCTGAGATTTAGAATAACCAAAGGAGTTGTGATATTGGCGGGCGATCGCCCTGTGAGAGTGTTTTCAGTTCAAATTTTTTTGACTAGCCATTCTCTCAGGTTGGTTTGCGATAAAATGTGTGCCCTCAAGAAAGTCGATCGCCCGCTTGCTCAAATCCCAACTCCTTACCCAATCACTTTTACCAGGAAGCGTTAATGTCAGAAGAACCGAAAAATCCTACCGCTGGCGAATCGGAAACTCCCAGTGCGTCGATCGAGAACGCCCCGAGTTCCGACACTGCCGAGACAAGCGACTTCCCCAGCACTGACAAGCCTCCAGCGGCTGCTAAAAAGCCCGCAGCCAAGGCCGAAGGCGACAAGCCCCCAGCTAAAGCTAAAAAGGAAAAAGCACCTGCTGTTGAAGACAAGCCCTTTGCGGAATTTATTCAACAAGATTATTTGCCCGCTTTGCAAACTGCTTTGACTAAGCAGGGCGTTAAGGATTTAGAGGTGAGTTTTACCAAGCAAAAATTCCCCGTTTTTGGGATGAGTTCCGCCGGGGATTGCTGGCAGGTAATTGGTAAATTCCAAGAAGGAGAGCGCCAATTTAACCTGTATTTTCCTCAAGAAAATATTCAAAGTCAAAGAGCCTTTTCCTGCGCGGAAAATAAGACAAAAACCAGCACTTTAGAGCCTTTTTTGATCGATGAGCGCAAGGTAACACTAGACCTCATGGTGTTTGGCGTCGTCCAGCGGCTTAACGCTCAAAAATGGCTAAATCTTAATTAACCTGAGTTCGGGATAAGAAGAGGGGGGGACAATAACTTACTCAAAGTCAACCCCTACTCCCCTTCTTAAGGCAGGGCTGTTTCATTCTCACCAAAAACATGAATTTTGACTGTTGTAGTGCCAAGAGTGTCTACCCCCGACCTAGAGGATTTGATCGGCATCAGACCAAGAGGGCCGGCACTCTTGGCACGGCCCCTACCGAGAATGAAACTGTCCTGCTTCTTAAGGGGGATTTAGGGGGATCTGGACTCAGGTAAAAACGAGATTGATCACAGGCTTTCAGGCGATTGTTGACACCAACGGGATCTTGGAGTATCCCTACGGGGAAGCTCACGATAGGCTGGTGTACTTCATAAATGTGGAATCTCCTGTAAATGGAAAGCAATAGCCAGAGAACTCAGAAAATCAGGTCATCTTCTCAATCAGTGGCGGCATCAATCCTGTCGGATGAAACTGAAGATAAAAATACATTTTTTTGGCAAGAATGGCAGGCGCATCAAGATTATCTTTCCCATTGCTGTCTCAAGTGGATGAACTCAAACCCAATCGATGCCGAAGAAGTATTGAGTCAGGCAATGCTTAAAGCCTGGAATGAATGGCAAAACTATGGAATTCAAATTAAATGTCCTAAAGCTTGGTTAACTCAACTTCTCTATAACTTCTGCATAGATTTCCATCGAAAACGAAAACGAGAAACATTAATAATTGAAAACATAGACGAGATTAAACTTGAAGATTATCCCGCACTTTATTCTAACTTAGGATTTACTGAACCTAATCTTATAGACCTGGAATTGTCGGCATATATCTACCACAAAATTGACTCCTTGCCTCCCAGACTCCGCGATACTTTTGTCTTATACCACTACCAAAATAAATCTTATCAAGATATTGCCAAGCTATTTCTATGCTCTGAAGAAAACGTCCGCAAATCCGTGAGAAAAGCCGGACGTATTCTGCGAAGGCATTTAACCAAATATCTGGCCGGTGAAGATGATACTCCTCTAAATTCTTCCTCGCCCGCCTTAAAGTTGGTAATTCCTTTGCCAGAAAAGTCTCAACCCCAATGCAATTGGGAATCACTAATTCCCCCAAAAAGCCAGGATGAAGAAATTAGCTATCAAGTCACCGTACTATGTCTGGAAACTTTACCACATCATTCCTACATCTGCTATACAAATACTAGACAAGTCTAGACATTTGCTTCTTACTTCATCGGGAGCATGGGAGCGGTTATCCCTCAGTAAGCTTTCACGGTTTAGCCAACCGCGACAACATAATTGCTGCGTTTAAATCTCTGTCCATCGAATGACCACAACTTCCACAGTTATAAGTCCTTTCTTTGAGTGGCATATCTTGGATGTGTCCACAGTTTGAACAGGTCTTGCTCGACGGGAACCATCGGTCGGCAACGATTATTTCACAGCCAAACTTTTTAGCCTTGTACTCTAACTGGCGTTTGAATTCATGGAATCCACAATCAGCTATTACTTGAGCTAGTTTATGATTGGTCAACATCCCGGAAACGTTCAAATTTTCTACTACTATTTTTGCGTGGTTTTTGCATAAGTAAGTAGTGATTTGATGCCGAGTATTTTTTCTAAGATTTGCTACCTTAGCGTGATGCTTTGCTAATTGAATTTTGGCTTTGTATCTATTCTCGGAACCCTTGACCTTTCTGGCAAGAACCCTTGACAACCTCTTGAGTTTTGCGAGATGTGCTTTGTAGTGCTTTGGGTTCGGAAATACTACGCCAGTTGAAAGTGTAGCTAACTCTTTGACTCCCAAATCAACTCCTACAACATCATGACTTTTGATTGTAGGTTCATGATGTTGTTCGTAGGCAAATGCGATAAACCAACTATCGGCAGTGCGCGAAATGGTAATTGACTTGCAAGTTGTATGAGGCAATCCCTCGTGAGTTTTTACCCAGCCGATTGTCGGCAACTTTATAGATGTACCGCCCACAGGGATAGGCTTACCACTCGCATCAATAGTGAAAGAATCGTGATGCCCCTTCTTCTTGAATTTGGGATAGCCACCTTTTTTTGAGAAGAATCTAGAGAAAGAATCCCCAAGGTTATCAAACGCATATTGGGTAATTTTTTGGCAAATACCTGCCTCTTTAATCCACGTAAACTCAGGTTTTACGTGGTTGTTAAAGAATTTCTTGAGGAGGTATTTATTTGGCTTCAGTCCATCTTGATAAAGATTACTCCAAGTAGCCAAGCCCCAATTATAAGTAAACCTTGCTATTCCAGCGTGTTTACTCATAACTGTTGCTTGGCTCTTGTTTAACTTTAACTTTGTTTTGATGGATAAAAGCATTGTTCGACCTCAACACTGTATTTCTTGATTCCTCAATTTTGCCAGGTCTTGTACGGGCTTGTCAATAGCATTTTTTAGGTTTTCTTTGAGCTCTTTGGAGTAATTTCGTAGACCGTATAGACGGCAAGAGAAGCAGTGGATTATCGCCATCAAATCTTCTACTAATTCATGCTGGGGGGACAACGATAATTGATTGGCGACTACAATTTCGCATCCAACCGACGTGGCAAGCTCTTGGATGAATTCAAAAGCAAAGCGACACATTCTGTCTTTGTCTGCAATTACAATTATTGATATTTCACCTTTGAGCATTGACAGCATGATTGCTAGAAACTTTTTCCTTTTAAAATTTAGTCCGCCCCCAATTTCTGACACCCAATCATCGACTGTTAATCCTCGACAAGGGCAGAAAGCTTCCATTGCCAGCATCTGATTTTTGAGTTCCGGTTTCTGTCCACTGGACGAAACAAGGGCGGTAGACGACCGTTTTTCGGTTGGCTTCTATGGGCTTCAATCCGTTGGCTATCAAGAGATCATCTTCGGTGTAGAACCGATGACCTGACAGGGTGCGCAAGGCTTGCAACTTCCCTGAAACGTCCCAACATTGGAGTGTTTTTACTGACAATCCCAGCTTTTTTGCGAAAACGCGCGAGCTTAAACAAAATGGTACACCGCATATTTGTCTACAAGTGTACCATTTTGTCTATTTATTCGCTACCTAGGGACTAGCTCTACTACTCTTCTAGTCTGGAGATGAAAATGCGTTGAGTCAGCCGTTGTTTATCCCGCCTGTGGGGAAGTTGAGACGATATTGCAGCGGCTCAACGGTAAGAGGAGCAAGGGTTCTAGGGGTTGAGGGGGGATTTTTGGGGAGAAAATTTGCTCGTAACTCGAAAAATTCCCAAATTGGGGTGGGAAAACGTCTAACTAATAAATAAGCGGTCAGATAAAACCGCTTAGAGTCCAGGCATTAGTTACATCTTTCTTAACAAAAAATGAGTACATCCCGCAAAATCCAGATCGCACTCGTGGCAAGTCTCCTGTGGTCATCTACATCCATAAGCAGCTTTGCTGCTACCAACTCGATTACCTCTGAAAAGTTTCAGTCAGACACGGTAAAACTTCCTGTGGAAAGTATTCCATCTAGGCAGTTAAATTTAACACCAGATACTTATTTAATTGCTGGTCAGTTCAGGGATATGCTGAGTAAAGTACCTGGGGGATATGCCACGTTCAAATCATTTGACGAGATATGGAAGGATCCAGCAGACAGGAAGAAAAGATTATTTGATTACTGCAACACTCAAAAAGTGTTATCAGTTAAGCTATGTTTTAGAATGCTAACAATTTGGGCAGACGATACAGGGGAATCTGCCAACCGTAAGGACTCCGATGAGCTAGACAATATATTTGATGAAGCCAGAAAAATGTAAAGGTAAAATAATCCATAATGCGTGAGAGTGAAATCTCTTTGACTTTGGGGACATTACCAACTTAGTGCTGCTCCATTTGAGTGTTCAAAAACTTGAATAAAAAGCGATCTTGCCCACTCGACGAAGGGCGCGATCGCTTTTTTTCGGAGTGCGTAGGCAACGCCCCTCGTAGATATCGCTTTTTGTTTACGAGAGAGCCATTGATTGACGCGAGCGCATTGATTTTCCTTGATAATAATTAATCTTTTATACCTTGTTTAGTTTGAGTAACTAAGACATAATCTGATCAACGTAAGTTATTCTATTTCCCCTTATATATAGCCAGTCTAAATTATGTCTGGACACTTTGCCACATCATTGGTGCAGTTCTGCCAATCTTCTGGGCTAGAGATGAATGTTCACTTTTTCTTAGAAGAAAAGCCAACTAGACAAGAGCAGAAATTGAACACTTTAAGTAAGTATGTTCAGAAATATCCCCAAGGATGGAAAAAAAGGTTAGAACTAGCTAATTTGCTTTACCAGATGGGAGACTGGCAACAAGCGGTTGCCGAATATCATCAAGTGATTGAGCGACAAGCGCAATTAATGGGTGTGCGGCTGCAACTAGGGAAACTATTGCAGCTAATGAAACGAGAAAAAGAGGCAATAGAAGTCTATGAAAAAGCCTTGTCGTGTTACGAAAACGAAGCGACTCAGCATCATATCAAGGGATTGATTGCAGTTTGTCGGGGTGAGAGTGACAAAGCAATTATTGCCTTTAATTTAGCAACTCATTTAGAACCTGAAAAAGTCGTTCACCGGCTGGCTTTGGCACAGGTGTATCAGCAGATAGAAAATCATCTTGGCGTGCTCAGTGCTGTGGAGCAAATTTTGGCAATCAACCCAGATGATGTTGTGGCCTTGATTTACAGCCATGATGCGAATCTGGCGGTGGGGGATATGAGCGCCACAACAGAGCAGTTGAGCAAGCTTATAGCTCTATTTCCGAATGATTTTAGGGTACTGCAACGACAAATTGAGCAACGTCTTCAGATGAGATTAGTTTCTGGTGAAGAGGGGAAACTGACGAAAAAGATGATTACCTGTTTACTGCTACAAACTCCTCATGGGGCTGAGGCTCACAGTTCTCTGGGCTATTATCACATTTTCCGAGGCGATTGGCGGCAAGGTGTGGAGGTGTTAGCAGAGTTTACCACCGAACACCCCAATTATCCTTATGGTTGGTATTACTATGGCCGGTGCTTATACGACACGGGAGAATATCAAAAAGCAGCACAGATGATGGCGAATGCTTATCAACTGTATCCCGATAATTGTGCAATTTATCAGGTCTTGTGTGAAATTTTACCGGCTGCCAAACGCTGGGAAGAATTGCGTTTTGTGGCAGAACAGATGCTGAAACGATTTCCTGAACGTTGGAGTGTTTGGGCGACTGCGGGGCGGGTGTTGGTGGAACACTTCAAAGAGATTGAACGAGGATGTAGTGTTTCTGTTCAGGCGACGAAACTTCAGCCGCAGTTAGTTGATGCTTGGTTTCGTCATGGGCGGGTGTTGGCTTTGGCGCTTAAACATCAAGAAGCGGTGGAGGCGTTGGAGAAAGGATGGAAGTTGTTACCAGCGGGAATTTCTCTGCAATTCGTGCCGACGGCGCTGTGGCTGGCGGAGAGTTACCAGGTGCTGGGGGATGTTGGGGCTAGTCAGCGCTGGTGGAAAGTTGCGGGTGAGGGATGTCAGGAATTGAGCGCGTTTAACCCGGCTATGGCTGACTACTGGTTAGGGAGATCCTTGGTGGGGTTGAAGGATAGGTTGGGGGCGATACAGGCTTATGAAAGTGCTTTGAGTCAGCAGTTGTTGTATCCGGCGCGTGGGGAGGTTGAGAAGAGTTTGCTGCGGTTGAAGGGTAAGAAGGGGAAGGGTTCTAGGGTTTGAGGGGGGATTTTTGGGGGAGAAAATTTCCTCGTAACTCGAAAAATTACTAAATTGGGATCGGGAAACGTCTAAAAGATGTGGGAAGAAAAAACCACCAATCAACGTAAATTTCAACAAACGAGGTATTGTCGTATGAGTTTTGTCAAAAAATTACCAGCAGTTTTAATCGCTGCTGTTGGCATCTCTTTTAGTTTCGCCGGTGCAGCCTTAGCAGAAACGATTTTATTAGGAGAGAAGACTCTCGGTCCTCAAGAGACATTGAACTTAATGCCAAAAGATATGAGGAATATAACGCTTTGCTTCCAGACAACTGATAACTTAGTGGGTAACCTAAAATTGCTTTATATCACCGACAGGGTGGGGGGAATAGACGTAAAAATAGAAGATTTACGGGCTAGCCCTAAAGAACAATGTATATCCAAAAGAATGGGTATATATCCGGTAAAGGTAGTAAATATGCAAAGAAATAGGCCTGAGTTTAGTCGATCTGTTCGTGTACGTGCGACGCAGGAATAAAGAATTACGTCAGGAAGCGCACATCTAAAGGCCTAGGCTTGAAAAAGTCAGAATCTGACCAGACTAAGTATGTTTCACGAGTAGTAAAGCAGGGTGGATTTATTGTCAGAGGATAAGTAGCTAGGCGCAAATAAACCTTCCTGTGTAACCGAATGTAAAGCTGCTAGAACCGTAAGCAATTGCGACGTTTAACTAACAATGACATACTTATGTATTTTCCCACTCATCTACTTAAATGTATCATAGTATTTGCGATCGGGTCTGACCCGATCGCAAATACTATCCTAACTCGGTGTATCGCTAATGAACTTAAGAGACTGTTGGCGAATTCACATAGGGTTTCACCCCTCACCTCTAAAACCAGCACTCGCGGTGTTTCTCACATAGATGTAGTAGGTTGGGTAGAGCGTCAGCGAAACCCAACACATTATTTTAAAAGAGTTGGGTTTCGCTCGCGCTCTACCCAACCTACACTATCTACATTTTACCTATGAGGGGTATTACCCTTTTTTAATTCGCCAACAGTCTCTGAACTTAATTGAAGCTATTATTGCAGTTCCTGACCATCGACATCCAAGAGGTATTAAGTAGGTAGGCGCAAAGAAACCTCGCTATGTAACGGAATGTAAATCTGCCAGAACCATTGCGATTGCTTCGTTTCACTTCGTTTCATGCAGCTATGACATACTTATGTATTTTCCCACTCATCTACTTAATTGCTAATTGCTGATGCCGATAAGATTGTTTTTCGGAGATGCCCAATGCCCAATGCCCCATGCCCAATGACTATTGACTATTGACTGCTGACTAATGACCGATTTTCTTCGGATTTTGTCAAAAAATTGCGAGCTTGCATAATCCCGTAAAGGTTAACATCTGTTTCTAACAAACAAGCATGACCGCTGTTAGCCAGCAGCACCATTTCAGCATTGGGAATTACCTTGACTAAAAGCTTCGCTTCTACTAGAGAAGGCAGCAGCCGATCGGCACCGCTAGCAATTACTAGCGTCGGCTGTTTGATGCCGCGCAACTGATTTTCGTCAACATTAAACGATCGCACTAAGGCCAATCTCCACACAGACGTGTTTTGCGGTACCGCTTGCATCGCTTCTAGCAAAGCGCGGCGATCGTCGCGCCCAATCTTTCCTAATGATGCTAATATCGGCAATAAACCGATTACCGACAGCGGATAAAGGTTGGCCGGCAGCCACTGAGTCAGATACGAGCCCCACTGCACCCAAGGCTGCTGTCGAAACGAAGAAGCTGGATTGACTAAAATTAATCGATCGCACAATTGAGGAGCTTCTAAAACAGTTTTCATCGCTAAACAGCCCCCAAATGACTCGCCGCACAGATAAACCGGCCGCTTCGGCTTTCCGGCTTGCTTTTCTGCTTCAATTAAGGCAATTGTTTCGCTAACCAGTACCTCCCAACTAGCCATGTCGTCAGCGGGTACTGTTAAGCAGCGAATGTCGAAATCATTTGCTAATTTAGAAATTTGCGGCCGCAGGAGCAAACCGCTGCCATCCATACCGGGCAAAAATACAAATAAAGGGCGATCGGGTTTCGGCGGTTTGGGGGTTAGGAAACGAATCTTGTTGTTAGCATTTGCCATGATTCAAGTCAATCGATTTTAGATTTTAGATTTTAGATTTTAGATTGGAAAGCTGACACCAGCCAATAGTTAACAGTCAACAGTCAACAGTCAACAAACTTACAAACAACCTCGTTGGAGTAATTCGGCAATTTCCCCCTGACAGTGGTTGGTGAGTTCAGCAACAACTGCTTTGGCTTTTTTGCCTTGATATTGCTGCTGTCTCTCGACAG
Organism: Microcoleus sp. B6-A1; assembly: GCF_036705085.1. Classification (NCBI taxonomy): domain Bacteria; kingdom Bacillati; phylum Cyanobacteriota; class Cyanophyceae; order Oscillatoriales; family Microcoleaceae; genus Microcoleus; species Microcoleus sp. B6-A1. The sequence goes on along the minus strand of NZ_JAUBTU010000019.1, from coordinate 55,500 downwards.
TAATCCAATAAGGCCGGCCGATTAAAACATTAACTCGCTGATAAATTATCACAGGATGCCACCCTGATCGATCGAACAGCGGTTCCGAAGGATCGAACAAACTCAACAACTTCAGCGGTACACCCGATCGTATTGACTGTTCCTCAAAGGAACTAATCGCCACCGGCAAAACTGCCAAATCCCGCACCGGCGCCCGCAAAGCCAAATGAGCAAATCCCCGCTGAAACTTCCCCACAGTATTCGGGCCAGTCAGCTTCACCATCGGTTCTGCACCCTCTGGAAACACCCCCACCATCTCCCCGCCTTGCAGTAGCGCTGTTGCTTGAGAGAAAAAATGCTGCTGTCGGTGTTCCGGTGCTTCCAAGGGGAAAGCGCCGAAAGTCGTGACCACTTCCCTCATCACCGGAACTTGACCCATGTAATGATGACAAGCAAAGCGGATCGATCGACCCAAAGCCGCCGTCAGCAGCACAGGATCTAAGAAACTGCGGTGATTGCTCACCACCAGAACCGGACTCTCTTGGGGAATCCGGTCTTCGCGGTACATAAACATCTGCGTTCCCAAACCAGCCAGGAAACAGCGCGAAATCAGCAATTTGCTCTCTGAAGACATGGGCGAAAAGACAGGTGCGACGCTATAAAGGTTGATTCCATTTCCACGCAGCTTAACATTTCTTTACCAAGTCGGGGCTCCCTCAAAAAGTAGACTTTCCCCTTGTGCCTTTGTTTCGTAAGCTGTTGGACATTTAAACTGTGAACTAAAATTTGATAAAGTTCTTGTGGGGAGTAGGGGTTGGGCTTATAGCCCGCACAAAAAATACGATTTAGATTCAGAACAGCTTAGTCCTGGACGCAGGGGTTGCCAGAAACCGGGTTTTTTGCGAAAAGACGCGTTACAGCCCGCCAAAACAGTAAAAAACCCGGTTTCTTTGTCGGAGTGCGTAAGTCTTGTTTCGGCCAAATTTCCCAGTCAGAAACAAAAATTCATAAAGTGTTGTTGCAAACTTCTATAAAAATGTTTAAAACAGCCCTAAAACCAGGTTGCGGCAGCTAAACTTAGAAATTTACAGTGGCCATTGACACACTGTCAAAGTATTTTTGGACAAGTCGTAATAGCAATCTCGCGAGGCATCAAATGAATAACATCCAAAACTATCGCCTTAAATGTACGCTCACCTTTGGCGACATTTACGGTCAAATCATTGTTTGGCTGATAGTCATCTTCCTAAGTCTAGCGTCGGCACTCGCCTTGTGGAGTAGCGCCCGCCAAATCTTCGCCTTGGCTACCGTCGGCTTGATTTTAGTGCTGTCTCTGCCCTTCTTGCTGTTTGCTTTCGTTACAACTCTGCTAAATAACATTGAAGTGCTTGCTGTAGAACCCGGTACGGAAACTCAACCTTCTGCAACGGGAAATCAGTCCAATCAGCAGCCTGTCGAAAGCGCCGGCTAGTCCAATGTGAAATTTTAACTTTTGATTTCCCATTCAAATCAAAAGTTAAAAAACTTCCTGCTCTTTTGGTGGGAAGTTTTTTTTTGCGTCACCATAAGTTGAGCAGAACACTCAAAATAATTCAAAAAGATGCTAGAACACGACGTAATCATTGTAGGCGGCGGTTTAGCAGGTTGCCGCGCCGCAGTAGAAATTGCCCGGACTGACCCCAGTTTAAAGGTAGCTGTCGTCGCTAAAACTCACCCGATTCGATCGCACTCCGTCGCAGCCCAAGGTGGGATGGCCTCCAGCCTCCAAAATGTCGATCCCGAAGACAGTTGGAAAGCCCACGCCTTCGACACAGTAAAAGGTTCCGACTATTTAGCCGACCAAGACGCGGTAGAAATCCTCACCCGCGAAGCACCCGGTGTAGTCATAGATTTAGAACACATGGGAGTCCTCTTCTCCCGCCTCCCAGACGGCCGAATTGCCCAGCGCGCTTTCGGCGGACATTCCCACCGCCGCACCTGCTACGCCGCCGACAAAACCGGTCACGCCATCCTCCACGAATTAGTCAACAATCTGCGCCGCTGCGGAGTTCACATCTATCAGGAGTGGTATGTCACGCGCCTGATTTTGGAAGAAGGCCAAGCCAAGGGGGTAGTTATGTACCGCCTTCTAGACGGTCAAATTGAGGTCGTGCGCGCTAAGGCGGTGATGTTTGCTACGGGCGGTTACGGCCGAGTTTACAATACCACGTCGAACGATTATGCCTCGACGGGAGACGGTTTGGCGATGACTGCTATGGCGGGATTGCCGCTGGAAGATATGGAATTCGTGCAGTTTCACCCGACTGGTTTGTATCCGGTGGGAGTGTTGATTTCCGAGGCTGTGCGGGGCGAAGGCGCTTATTTGATTAATTCAGAGGGCGATCGATTTATGGCCAATTATGCCCCGTCGCGGATGGAATTAGCGCCCAGAGACATCACCTCGCGGTCAATTTCCATAGAAATTCGCGCCGGCCGAGGGATTAATGTTGATGGTAGTGCCGGCGGCCCCTTTATCTACCTCGATTTGCGGCACATGGGGCGCGAAAAAATTATGAGCAAAATTCCTTTTGCTTGGGAAGAAGCCCACCGTTTGTTAGGAATTGATGCCGTAAATCAGCCGATGCCCGTGCGCCCTACGGTTCACTATTCAATGGGGGGAATTCCTACTAATGTTAGCGGGCAAGTTCGCAGCAGTCCTGACAGTTTAGTAGACGGTTTCTTTGCCGCCGGCGAAGCAGCTTGCGTCTCGGTTCACGGCGCCAACCGTTTGGGCAGCAACTCGCTTTTAGAATGCGTCGTTTATGGCAAAGTTACTGGCGCAACCATAGCACAATTTGTACAAAATCGCAAGTTGCCTGCTGTAGACGAACAGCGTTATATTACGGAAGCAAAAGAGCAAATTCAGGCACTTGTAGAGCGTCCCGGAAAATACCGAATCAATCAAGTGCGGCAGCAGTATCAAGATACTATGACTGAGTATTGTGGTGTATTTCGTAGCGCCGAATTGATGCAGGAAGGTTTAAAGAAATTGGCGGATTTAGAGCGACAATATGAGGAAGTTTACTTAGACGATAAAGGCAATTTGTGGAATACGGAAATTGTGGAAGCTTTGGAGTTGCGGAGTTTGATAATTGTCGGGAAAATGATTTTAACTTCTGCTTTGAACCGGCAGGAAAGTCGAGGAGCTCATTCGCGGGAAGATTTTACTGAGCGCGATGACGGCAATTTCTTGAAGCATACAATGGCGTATTATTCGCCTGCGGGGATTGATTTGGCTTATATGCCGGTGGCGATTACTATGTTTGAGCCGCAGGAGAGGAAGTATTAATTTGTAGGTGGGCATTGCCCACCATTTGTGTCAACTATAGATTCTAGATTCTTTAATCAAGAAATCTGAGTGGCGGCTGAGCATTAAGACTTCTAAAGTATGGAAAAATAAGGATTGAGAAGCTTTGCATCAGACTCAAGAGGCAGTAACATTAATATCGATCTCGCAGATATTAGACAAGCGTTGAGAGTCTTCAGGGGATATGCTGTGGGAAAAGAGTGTTGGTATGAGCAACTTTGTTAAGGATGGGGCGAAGCGCGAGCGCTATGCTGCTGTGGAGCGAGTACGGGAGGGTTGGATTCGACGCCTAATCGATCTGTCACGGCGCAACAACCTGCTATATTATCGCGAACTTAAGAGGGGGACACTTGATTTCTCAGACTGTAACTCCAAGGCATTGAAAGAGTTGCTGACTGGCAAGACTGTTCCGTTAATTCGTCTGCTACCGCAGGCTGAAGAACTCAAAGCCGCAGCACAGGTACAGGGAATCCGCCGCCGCGCACTTGCCAACTTAGAAGAAAAGGGGCTAGAAACGCTTTTCCTCGCTTTGGGAATGGCAACTTGGACTCCAACTGATGGAGGTCGTCCGCCAGAAGCTGCTGTCCTTCTGGTGCCAATTCATGTAGATGCGCGCGGCGCAATCAAACTAAAACGTAGCGGCGAAGTCCAGGTCAACCCCGTATTGTTGCACGTACTAGAGGCAGAATATGGATGCCAAGTCACGCCCGAATGTCTGCTAGGGGAGGCAGAAAGCGTAGGGGAAGACGAGAGTCCAGACCTAGAAGCTGTTTATTCTGAGTTAACCAAAGCTGCCTCTGAATTAAAAGGCTTTGAGATTAAAACACGGGCAGTCCTCAGTAATTTCTCTTTCCAAAAGATGGCGATGGTGAGAGACCTGCGCGATCGCTTGAGTGAGATGGTAGCCAATGATATGATTTCCGCGATCGCTGGGGACATCACAGCCCGTCAAAATGTCCGGGGTACGACTCAAAACATTGACCTTAGAGAACTCGATCGCATCCCACCCGACAACGAATTTCTTGTCTTCGATGCCGACTCAAGTCAGCAGCAGGTGATTCATGCAGCTCTAGCAGGGCGAAATGGAGTCATTCAAGGCCCTCCCGGTACAGGAAAAAGCCAAACCATTGCCAATCTGATTGCCACCTTAGTCGCATCAGGACAGCGCATCCTGTTTGTTGCTGAAAAGCGTGCCGCTTTGGAAGTGGTGAAAACTCGATTAGAGCAAAAAGGACTGGGGCATTTATTGCTCGATCTACACGGTGCAGCTATCTCGCGGCGAGAGGTATTACAGCAAGTAGCAGAAAGCTTGACACTGGTACGCAATATTTCCCCAGCAGACACCGGCAATCTCCACCAACGCTTTGTCGATCGAAGGAAGCGGCTCAATGACCATGTAGCACGGCTGCACGATAAGCGCGAACCATCAGTTAAGAGTGTCTACGAGATTCAGGCTGAGCTTTTGTTGCAATTTTCTGAATCGGAGCGGATCAATATCCGCTTTCGCGGTGTCGAACTTAATCGACTCAGTGCAGAAAAGGCTGACACTGTAGAGCAACTCCTGGCAGAAATAAGTAGTGGAGAATTAACCAGTCTCTTTCTTGGCGACCATCCCTCCCCTTGGATGAAAGTGAAGTTATTGTCGGGAAACGCTGCGTTGCTGGCATCAGATGTAGTGCGGAAGATTGCTAGAGATCATTTACCAGCATTTTATGAGTGCCTAGAAACGCTCATTTTTACTACCAAGCTAGAGCCACCTACTAACCTTAACGAAGCCGAGCAGCTAATCACACTTATCGAAGATGTTGAAAAAACCCTCTTTCTCTATTCGGAAGATATTTTTAAACAAGACCTAGAAAAGCAAGTCAATGCGCTGTCACCATTAAAAAACGGTTTCATCGCAGAGAACTTGGCATGGCTCTTTGATAGCAACTTCAAAAATGCCTTATCTACTCTTAAGAAACTACGAAAAGCTGGAGAAACCTCAAATGGGCAATTATTTCAGGAAGTAACCAAAGCATCGGAACAGTTGAGTCGTTGGCGATGGCTGTCGCGTTCGGCTTCTGTTCCGTGCCAAGTCACGTCTTTGAGTGCAGCACGAGACAACCTGAAAGCGCTCATTACAGACCTAAATCGTATTGAAGCCGATTTGGGGCAAGGTAATCTAAGTCAGTTACCGCTCCAAAATTTAAAAGAACTTTTTAATGAGCTGGCAGCAGACCTCAACATACCGCTACTGGTGGCGCGTCTCAAAGAAATTGAGCGCGCAATTGAACAGTGTGGTGCGTCGTCAATTATTGCGGAATTCAGACGGCTAAAATCTGATCCCTCCCTATGGTCGAAGCAATTCAAGTATGCCTGGTTTGCCTCCTGTCTCGACCAGGCGCGTGCCCAAGATTCAGCCTTAACAGTCTTCCATAGAGAAACTCATGAGCAGTTGATTGAAGAATTTCGCGCCCTAGACCAGGAAAGAGTGAATATCTCTTCCAATCGAGTCCGACGCGCCCATGCGGAACGGGTGATCGCTGCAATGAATGCCTATCCAGAACAAGAAGCGTTGGTACGGCGCGAAGCGGCTAAAAAAGCCCGACATCTGCCACTGCGTAAGCTTTTGGCAGAAGCTCCCGATGTTTTAACCAGCATTAGTCCCTGCTGGATGGCTAGTCCCCTCTCGGTGAGCCAGTTACTCGACGCTGACCGTCGCTATTTCGATGTTGTCATTTTCGATGAAGCCAGTCAGGTATTGCCAGAGGATGCAGTTCCGGCATTACTGCGGGCGGAAAGGGCAGTTGTCGCCGGGGATAAATACCAACTCCCACCGACAACATTTTTTGCAGGGGGTCTGGATGAGGAAGAGGAAGCCGAATCTCCATCCCCCGTTGAAGGGTTGGAGAGTCTGCTCGATTTGATGTCCTCTTTCCTGGAAACCTGGGAGCTTTTGTGGCACTATCGAAGTCGAGATGAAGCGTTAATTGCCTTCTCCAACCGCCACATTTACAACGATCGCCTGATTACATTTCCCAGTCCTGGTGGTTTAGCATCTATCTCTCACGTTCTTGTGTCGTGTATTCCCGGTCAGGACGGTCAGGAAGAAAGCGCTGCCAGGGAAGTCCAGCGAGTAGTTGAGTTAGTGCTCCAACACGCCACTGAACAACCTAACGAAACGCTTGGCGTAATTACAATGGGCATCAAACACGCACAGCGCATTGAAGCAGCCCTCGATGCAGCACTTGGGGAACGTCCTGAATTAGGAGGTTTCTTTGAGGAGAGTCGTCCGGAACGCTTTTTTGTCAAAAACCTCGAACGGGTTCAAGGGGATGAGCGGGATGCAATCCTGTTGTCTGTAGGCTATGGCAAAGACCGTTCGGGCAGGCTGGTGTATCGATTTGGCCCCTTGCTGACCCAGGGAGGGGAACGCCGTCTCAATGTTGCAGTTACGCGGGCAAGGCAGCGTATGACTCTGGTTTCGTCATTTGACCACCACGATATGGACCCGAATCGGTCGTCATCGCGAGGTGTGGAACTGTTGCGACTTTACATTCAGTATGCCGCGAGTGAGGGCAAGATTCTTGGCGAAACCCAACAGTCAGGCGTGCAACTCAATCCCTTTGAAAAGGATATCTATGATGCACTAACAGGTAAGGGCATCTCGCTTCTGCCTCAGTGGGGAGTTTCGAGCTATCGAATTGATATGGTGGCGCAACATCCGCAGCAGCCCGGGCGATTTGTGCTGGCAATTGAGTGTGATGGGGCGAGTTACCATTCTCTACCAACCGCACGCGATCGCGATCGACTGCGACAGCAACAACTGGAAGCACTCGGCTGGCGCTTTCACCGCATTTGGTCAACTGACTGGTTCATGCGGCGGGAGAAGGAGATACAACGCGCTGTGGATGCTTACGAAGCTGCTGTTAAGTATGCTAACCAGGTAGATGCACAGAAGAATAAACCGACCAAGCCAGTTCCACAAACTCCCCAACCTTTTACATCCCCATCACTCACTCCAGAAATAAAGTCTCCTACAGCATTGCGGGGAAGGCGACCCAATGTTCCAAAACGAGCCAAAATTGACGATTATACTCAGGCTGAACTGATGTCGCTAATTCGGTGGATCTTATCAGATGGTTGTCTGCGTACCGATGAGGAAATTTTGAAAGTAATGCTGCCAGAGCTGGGGTTCAAGCGCCGGGGAGCGCGAATCGATCAAGCAGTTTTTGCAGCTATTGAGCGACTGCGTTCTTCTAGGTGAGGATGAAGTTAAAATTTTGCACTCATCATACTAAAACTGCCTTGAAGCATAGTCCTCTAACAGCTTATCCTTGAGGAGAATCAACATTTTCCGTCAAGATGTCGCTGCTGCTTGTAATTGGTAATTGGCGAAGAGTTTTGAGTTATAAGTATTAAGTTTTGAATTTTAAACTTTTTAAGTTATAACTCAAAACTTAATACTTTCCTTAAGGTTTCGGTAGCGCACCTTCAGGACTAGGAGAAGCAGCCGGTTCGGGAGTCGTCGTAGCCGCAGGAGAAGGCGAAGGAGTGCCACTAGCTAACTGATTAATTTGGTCTTTATAGTTAGGAGGAGCTAACTCAGTAGCTCGATCGAACAGCGTTTTTGCCTCATCTGTTTTGCCCTGTTCCTTCAGCACGATCGCCTTTCCTAAAGTCGGGCGAAAATCTTTGGGATTAGCCTTAGCAGATTCGTCATAAATTGCGATCGCCTCCTCGTAGCGCTTCTGCACAGCATAAACCTGTCCCAAAATCAACTGCACTGAAGTTACATCCACACTTTCCGGTTTCGCCAGATTTGCAGCCGGAGCAGCTTTCAACGTATCTTGCAGCAGTCCGATCGCAGCTTCCGGCCGCTGCTGCACCAGCAGCAAATTCACCAACCCCTGCAAAGCCTTAATTTCCCCAGGCCTAGACGCTAAAATTGACCTGTAAGCCTGAGCAGCCCCTTCGCGATCGCCCGTGCGTTCCTTAGCCTGAGCCAGCAAAATCCCGTATTCAGTAGTCTCTGGATTCAGCGAAGCCAACTTTTCCAAAGGAGCGATCGCATCCTTAATGTCGCCCACTCCTTGTCCAATCAACTCCAGTCGCACCTGCAACAATCCCCGCAAAGCCGTTACGTTGTCAGGTTCCCGCTGCAAAACCAATTCGTATCCCCTCGCCTGAGCTTGCAGCAACTCTGATTGCTTCTCCCCAGACTGCGCCGTCTGAGTAGGCGTTGGAGTTGACTGACTTTGCGCTTGGCTGGCCTGGAGAATACTGTTTAAAATTGGCACAAGGGAAAATCCCAAAAAAGCGATGAGCGACAGCACCACCACCACAGTAATCAACCCACGACGCTTGTTTGCTTTTTCCATAATTCAACTATCCCAGCTTAAAATCTACTATTTTCTAAGAATTAAGGCATTGCCGGGGGGCATCTGCCATTTAGCTCGATCGGTGCAACCGTAAATGTTTTTAACTTCAAAGTCCCAACGGACAAAGCAGCCTTTTACTTGCAGCTAATATGGTAACAGACCCACAACTCCATGCTAGCTAAACAATTTTGGACACTGGGACCCGCAGCCCCAAGGACTGCGGTGTCTGTCCAATTTAGTCTGGTCAAGCTAAAAATTACCAAAAATATGGCGGATCAGGCCGTTAGGTAATTGGATTAAGTAAAATAGGCAAGCTGAATATCCTAAATGCTATTAGCCAGCAACTCCAAACTCAGCGCGATCGGCGATCGATCGGTCAGCAACTCCCAAAGTCCTTGCTCGCAAGGATTTTAGCAGCCAGCGAACCGATCGGCACACGTAGCGTTGAAAGTTGGCGTTGACGGGTCACAACCAGACCTCCGGGCGCAAGCCCGCCTGTCAGGTGCTAGTAGTTTTTAAAGCAGTTTCTTCAGTTTATTCCTAATTTCCCTTAAGGGATGTGTCTCCGCTGCAAGGAGTTTTTATGAACCCCTCTCCCAACCGGTCTTCCAAATCGTCCAAATCTACTTCAACTCGCAAGGCTCAGCCGAGCGAACTGGCCGTCAATCCGCCTAAAGATACAGATTCCATTCCTGAGACACCAGACGAAAGTTCGGTGCCTTCGGCGTTGGCTGCGCCTGTTGACCAAAATCAACCGGCAACGCCAACAGACGCCCCAGCGTCCAAGGATAGGCTGCAACGACCACGCTACAGTTCTGCCCCCGACAAGGACAAAACAAAGCCACAAGACCAGCCCAGCAATCCTCCTGCTCCCCCGGCGCCAGCAGAGTCTTCGACACCTGTCAGCGATACTCCAGCCCTAGCAGTCGCACCGCCGGCAAACGCCGACCCTGCTGCTAACGAAAGTCAGGCCGCTGAGGACATACCCTCCGTCATGCGCCAACATCCTATTCCCCCCCCCAGCGAACCCAGACAGTACCGAGCTGTTGGTTTGGTGCGGGGCCGCTACACGCCCTCAGAAGAGCAATTCACCCGGGGTATGCTCATAGCTGCCGACGGAACTGCCATCGACGCAGTTTTGCTGGGTAGAGTCATGAGTTTAGTCAAAAATCACCTGGAGCTGGAACAAGAACACTTGTGGGTGGTCTATCCCCGCACCAGGCAAGAAGACGGGAACTTGCACGCCCAGATTATGGGGGTTTGGGAGCCGGAAACGCTCAAGAAACCTCCCGAACCGTCCTCTGATGAGGAAAATCAGGAAGCAGCGGAGATTGAGGCTAGCGGCGAAGCCTCGACCGCGTCTTTGCCTCCCTCGGAACCTGATGTTGAAGATGGCTATTTTTCGATTAGAGGTGAGGTGATTTATCAATCCCAAGACGAAGAAAAGTATGTCATCGTCAAAATCAAGCAAGCTCCCCGCAAGAATGACGACAAGATGAAGTTTTTTAAACTGAAACTCAAGGGAGATTTAGCAACAAAAGCGATCGGGTTTTTTTGGGATTTCCACGTCAAATTGAAAGCTGAGAGTCTGATGATTGAGCAGGCTAATAATATTGGTGCTCTGCCGATTAAAAAGCGGAAATTCCCCCCTGGCAGCAAGCCGCCCGGTGGCTTCAAAGGAGGAGGGAAGCGTCCGTTTACTCCTAAGCCGAAGGGTGACGGTGCTCCTGTAGGGCGTCCTACCATCAAGTCCGCAGCCGCAGCACCACCGCCTGTCCCGAAGGAACCTCTTCCTAAGCCGGTTAAGAAGCCTAAGCCGATCGAGGAATGAACCAATTTTAGATTTTAGATTTTAGATTTTAGATTAGTGTGTCCAACACTAATTTACAACCGCTAAATCGCCAATCTAAAATCCTTTATTCGAGCCTCACTTGGGCGCCCCACAAATCTTGGGGGAGAAATACTCTGTCGGTGGGTAGGGGAGCAACTGGGGCCGTGAGGGTAAATTGACCCGCTTCAATTTGCTGCTTCAATTCCAATGCTACTTGCCGGGAGAGAAACATACTCGCAAGGGGGGCGGCCCGCACAGGTTTGCCCTCGATGAGAATGCGGCCAGTCTTTAATTGAGCATAGCTGACTAAACCGAATGTGGGACGAACGCGCCGGGGGATAGAGAAATCTACCACCGGCGCTACTATTTTTTTGTCGGATACTGCACAGTGGGCGACGACTGTTTCGTTTAAGACGGGAAAGGGGATGCCGACTCCCAGCATCAGGGATGGGCCGTAGTTTTTGAAGTAGCAGCCGCGCACCCATTTGGAGTTCATCTGTTTGGCGTCGCCGATGAGTGCGAGGGTGGCGGCTGGGCCGATGGGGGTGCGGTTGGGCTGGCGTTTTTGCAGCGGGAAGTGCTGGGTTCCTTCCCAGGTGATGTAGCCCTGAGCGCCTCCTAGGAAGATGCGGGTGCCGATGCCAATGATTTGGAGGTCGGGGTCGTTTAGCAGGGGAGACATGGCTCCAAGGCTCGAGTAGACGGCGTTGCCGAGGTTTGGTTGCAGGGGGCCGAGGTAGGTGAACAGCGGGCGATCGCCTCCATTGACTCCAACAATAAAGTTTTGATATGCGTTGCGGGGATTGAATAAATAAAACTGGTTGATTGTATCGCGGGTAATCGTGGTTTCAAATGAGGCGCGGGGGTAGCAGTCTGTTACTTGTCCCAAGGCTCGCAACTGCACGGGTTTGCCGGCTATTAAGTCTTCGATGACGTGTCCGCCGCCCCGTTCGCGGGATTCTTCGCCGTCTTCGGCGACTTGGGTGGCTCCCAGGTACAGGTCTACTGCCCCGAAGCCGGAGTAGGCTAAAACGCCGTCTAGCCAGCACTGGCGGATTTTTATCGGCGGGTCGGTATGGCCGAGGTTGATGATTGCACCGGAGGATTCCATCGGCTCGAAGGTGCCGGTGGTAATCACATCGACTTCTTTGGCTGCTTGGGTAATGCTGGTTTCTTGAACTCTTGTTTTGAGTTCTTCGATTGTCCAGACTGTGGCTTTGCCCTGGCTGATTTTATCGTTGATTTCGTCGATCGATCTCATATATTTTAGATTTTAGATTTTGGATTTTAGATTTTGAATTGATTGATTTTGGAGTGATTTTGATTTGGGATTGATTTTGGATTGATGGAATGTCGATCGAGCTGGTTGTTTGAGATAAAAGCAATATATTATAACTGAGATTTTGCACCATTCTCAATAAGCCTTTTATGAACAGGCAAGATGCCTGTTTCACAAGAAAATTCACTCTTCGTGGAACAGGCATCTTGCCTGTTCTTGATAATGATGCAAGATGTAAATTATAACGGATACAATAACAATATCATAAATCAAATAAAGGGCGATCGCCATGACTCAAGCGATATTAAAACCAGTCACCTTCGATAAATTTATTGAGTGGTATCCTGAAAATTCGGTAAACCGTTACGAACTGCACAATGGAGCTATTGTTGAGATGCCTAAAGCAACCGGAGAACATTCAGAAGTAGCCGGCTTCCTCTGCCTGAAGCTAGGGATTGAAATCGAGAGGCTAGGGTTGCCCTACTTCGTTCCCAAAGAATGCGTTGTCAAAGCTGATAATGAGCTATCTGGTTACGAACCGGATGCGATCGTTTTGGACAGGCAGGGGGCGGACAGCGAACCGAGATGGAAAAAGGAATCTATCATTACAATGGGGAGTTCAGTCCGGCTAATTGTCGAAGTTGTCAGTACCAATTGGCGGGATGATTACGGCTACAAATTGGTTGACTACGAAGCTTTGGGCATTTCTGAATACTGGATTGCGGACTATTTGGGACTTGGCGGGCGACGCTATATTGGCAATCCGAAACAACCTACTTTTTCTGTTCACCATTTGGTTGACGGTGAGTATCAAGTCTGTCAGTTTAGAGGGAACGAGCGGGTTGTGTCACCCACATTTGGGCATTTAAATTTGACTGTTCAACAGATTTTTAGCGCCGGCAGAGATACGGTAGAAAATGCGAGGCTTGAAGATAGTTAGTTGAGGGTGATCGTACCACAAATTTCCTAAGTTTGTAGTGAATACTTCTGTCCTATAACTGGGAATGAATAAGAACTGAAGTCGTTACAAACCTTAACTATTGATTTTCAGGAGCGTCCTTTTCTACATGATCTGGGATGTCGGGCTTGTTTTCTGGCAACTTTTCGGATCGGCTTTCGGCGACTTCTATAGATTCATATTCTTCATGAATAGCAGAATCGATTGCTGCTAAGGTTTTAGGGCTGGCAGTCCACTGGTTTAGAATATCTTTAATTAGGGCTTCCCTAATCCAAACTTGAGCGACAACGGTGAGGGGGAGGGCTAGAAGTAAGCCTAAAAATCCAAAGAAGGTGGCGAAGAATACTTGAGCTATTAAGGTAACAGCCGGCAGTAGCGATACTTGCTGCGCCATAACGTAAGGGGTGAGGAGGTTGCTTTCAAATTGTTGAATTAGAAAGTAGAGGATGAGTACAAAACCGGCTTTTAAGGGAGAGTCTAAAAGTGCGATCGTCACTGGGGGAATGACGCTCAAACCTGGTCCGATATTGGGTATTAAGTTCAGCAAACCAGCTAAAACACCGTGGGCTAGAGCTAGGGGAACTTGCAATACTGACAAACCAATTAAACTCAGGAAAGTGATGACGCTCATGCTAATTAAAGCACCGATTACCCATCGACCGAGGGCTATTTCGCATTCATCTAATATCCCCTCGATTCGCCGTCGATAAAAAGAGGGGAAAAGTTGGATAAATGCTTTGCGGTAAGAGAGAGGTTCTGCTAATGTCATCAATGTCAAAACTATGACTAGCAAAAAGCTGAGAATAACACCTAATGTGTTACCTACAAAGGCTCCTGCACCGCCGACGAGTTGATTGAATAGAGGTTGCAGTTGTTGGATAATATCGTTAATATCAAGATTCGGCAGTCGCTGACCCATTTGTCCAGAAAAGCGAGATTCAATCTGATCGATCCACTCATTTAATTTTGCTATTCCTTGAGGGGCTCTTTGGGTAAGTTGTTGAAACTGTTGGGCAAATGGTGGTACAATGATTAGGAATAATCCTACAAAGATGAGGACTAGGAAACTAACTGATAAGAGTACGGCGATCGATCTTTTGAGTCCGAATTTTTGCAAGTAGCGTGCTAGTCTGTTTAAGGCTGTGGCTAAGACGACGGCGGCAAACAGCAGCAGTAGGGCCTGCCTGATTTGCCACAGGATGTAACAAGATGCGATGAGGGCTAATAAGCCCATCCACTGTCCTAGCTTCATTAGATTTTAGATTTTAGATTTTAGATTTTAGATTGAGGAATAGGGTATTGGGAATTGCAGCTTGGTAATTGCTCTGCAGCCCGGAAGCGATAAATCGCATCTCTATAAGATACCTTAGATGCGGGCGATCGCATCTTTAATCAGATACCCCTACTCGGACATTAGCATAAGCAGCCTCCTCAATTCCCTTTTGCGAACACCTGCTGCGCTGTCAGCTTCAATTCTGGGAAAGTTGGGGACTCAATACCCTCGCCGCCTCTGAACAGTTTGACTTGGTATTCCCCGTCAATTAGTTGGTAAACCGAAAAAGTGGGTTGTTTGGGGTTGCCAATAAACCGTCTGCCGCCCAATCCTAGATAGTCTATAATCCAATATTCTTGAATACCCATTGACTCATAAGCCTCAAGCTTTAGGGCATAATCATCACCCCAATTAGTGCTAGTTACCTCGACGATTAGGGGGACTGATGAACCCATTGTGATAATTGATGATTTTTCCCACCGAGGCTCGTTTCCAATAGTTTGTTCGTTAAGTACAATAATATCTGGTTCATATCCAGATTCCTCGCGCATGGGTTTGATGACGCATTCTTTGGGGATGAAGTAGGGCAAATTGAGACGCTCAATCTCTATTCCGACTTTCAGTGCGGTAAAACCGGCCACTTTAGAATGTTTACCGGTTGCTTTTGGCCTCTCAACAATTTCTCCATTGTGTAGTTCGTAGCGGTGTTCTGAATTTTCAGGATACCAGTCAATGAATTCATCGAATGTTACTAATTCAGGTATGATTTGAATCATGGTGAGTGCCTCAACTTTGGTTGCGATAGCTGTACGGGGAATTAAGATTTTGGCAAAAACATAGTCTTTATACCTAGTGTAGATCGATCGCACTTTTGGATTGCGTTTCTACTGCTGCTGTTGGCGCGATCGCCAGCCGAGGATAGCAGCTAGGATGATACTGGGGGTAAAGACGGCGATTAGGGCGTTGAGATCCGTAGAGGGTATGGATAAGCTAGGCCCTGCATATTTGATGGCCAGGGAAAGGGCGGCGGAAAGGGTGAATACTTTGAGGATGGGGCTGATGTTGGTGTTCATGGAGCTGGTAGTGGGTTGTATAATTAGGCATTGAGATTATTATCGCAAGTATTGTGTTGCGGCTGCGATCGCGCCTTAGAGTTTTTAACAGGAAAGAGGCGATGAATGTTGTTTTAAACCCAGAACTTGATTGAGGTTCGCATGATGACACAGACACTTTTACAGCCACTAGACCAACGGTTCATTCATTCCGGGATTAGCTGGCAACAGTTCAAGCTAATTGAACAGGGGTTTTCTGACTCCCCTGGCATCAGGTTGTTTTATTACAAAGGAGAGGTAGAAATCTTGGCAGTTTCCGAAGACCACGAAGCGATAAGTCGCACCCTCACTATTCTTTTGGCTCTCTACTTTGACATCAAAGATATTGAATTTAAACCTACAGGAAGCCTTACTCTAGAAACAGAAGGCGAAGCTTCAGCACAACCTGACGAATCATATCTTATTGGTAGGTCAACTGGAACTCCTCCCGATTTATCTGTAGAGGTTATATTCACTAGCGGTACTGTCAAAAAATTGCAGCGCTATCGAGTATTGGGAGTTTCTGAAGTCTGGTTCTGGGAGGATGGTGTATTGGCTATGTATCGCTTGGGTTCTGAGGGTTATGAAAAAATTTATTCAAGTGTGGTTTTGCCAGATTTAGATATTAACTTACTGTGTCGCTGCTTGCTGATGGCTTCGAGTGTGGAAGCGATGAGGGAGTTTAGGAGGGGAATTTCTGGTTAGGGCGATCGCACCTATTTTTTTATGCTTAACTTAATTTGAGTAGGTTGGCGCGATCGCCAGCCGAGGATAGCAGCTAGGATGATACTGGGGGTAAAGACGGCGATTAGGGCGTTGAGGTCGGTAGAGGGTATGGATAAGCTAGGCCCTGCATATTTGATCGCCAGGGAAAGGGCGGCGGAAAGGGTGAATACTTTGAGGATGGGGCTGATGTTGGTGTTCATGGAGCTGGTAGTGGGTTGTATAATTAGGCATTGAGATTATTATCGCAAGTTTGTGCTAAGCCCGGAAGTAATAGAAGATTAGGAGAGGGGCCCGATTGAGAGCAAAGTACCAAACCTTTGTTTTTTTGCCAGGGCGCCGATTTTAACTAAACTTACAATTAAATTACATCCCGTTAAAACACGATCTATGACCTACACCACAGCCAAATTACTTAGCTTTGAGGAGTTTATCGCCCAATATGGGGATAATACACGCTATGAACTAATTGACGGAGAACTCAGAGACATGGAACCTACTGGCCCTCACGAAGCTGTTGCCGGGAGTATTGCGGGTAAAATTTATGTCGAAATCTTTCGGGATAACTTCAACTGGTTGGTGCCTAAAAATTGTCTAATCAAACCACTCTATGCTGAAGCTACAGCGCTGCGTCCTGACGTAGTTGTTTTAGATAAATCAGAACTCGGTCAAGAACCCCTTTGGCAAAAAGAACCAGTTATTTGTAACGGTAGTACAATGAAGCTTGTGGCTGAAGTGGTCAGCACTAATTGGCAAGATGATTATGCCAGAAAAGTGGAAGAATACGCTTTCTTGAATATCCCAGAATATTGGATTGTGGACTTTCGGGGCTTAGGTGGTTGGCAATTTATCGGCAACCCAAAGCAACCGACTTTTACAGTCTGCCAGTTAGTTAATGGTGCATACCAGCAGCAACAATATCGCTTGGGAGATACTATTTCTTCTCACCTGTTTCCCAATTTACAACTGAGACTAGACGACATTATGCCGACTTGAAAGTCTGGTAAGCTGTCGCCGCGAACTTAAATTGTATATTCGGGCGTTGCTCAAAGCCACCCAACAAGAGTTGGATTGTTTTTTGAAATATAATAATTTAAATGCAGAACAGCTTATCGAGCGATCGCACCTTGGGCAAAAAAGGCAATCTAAACTTATCACAGAAATAACGTTAACAGTATTTAATGCTTTATGAATGTTGTTTGAAACCCAGAACTTGATTGAGGTTCGCATGATGACACAGACACTCTTACAGCCAGTAGACCAACGGTTCATTCAGTCCGGGATTAGCTGGGAACAGTTCAAGCTAATTGAACAGGGGTTTTCTGACTCCCCAGGGACGAGGTTGTTTTATTACAAAGGAGAGGTAGAAATATTGGCAGTTTCCCCAGAACACGAATTTTTTAGTCGGACAATTTGTACGCTGCTGTCTATCTACTGCGCCGAAAATGAAATTGAGTTTTCACCTACGGGAAGTTTTACCCAAGAAAAGGAAGGGGTAGTGTCTGCACAAGCTGATGAATCTTACTTTATTGGCCGACGCATAACCCCAAATTCTCCCCCAGATTTATGTATCGAAGTTATCTTCACTAGCGGTAATGTCAAAAAATTGCAGCGCTATCGAGTATTGGGAGTTGCTGAAGTCTGGTTTTGGGAGGATGGTGTATTGGCTATGTATCGCTTGGGTTCTGAGGGTTATGAAAAAATTTATTCAAGTGTGGTTTTGCCAGATCTAGATATTAACTTGCTGTGTCGCTGCTTGCTGATGGCTTCGAGTGTGGAAGCGATGAGGGAGTTTAGGAGGGGAATTTCTGGTTAGGGCGGGGGTTTCAGACTATTATGGCAAGTATGTGTTGCGGCGGGGCGGGCGATCGGCTATTTTCTGAGATACTAAGGTAATTGGCCAGCGTTGAGTGTAATTGAAAATGGATCACCAAAATTTAGAGTTAATAGAAAATATTCGCCAGCAATTTAACAATACTCCTTATCCCAGAATCCCGCTGGAAGAATCTCCAAAAGACCAGAGTGAATTGCTCTACCTTCATAATCTTGTAACTGCTTATTACTTAAGAAATAGAATAGTTATTAATACAGAAGGTAAAGTTATCCTAGATGCGGGATGCGGCACCGGTTATAAATCCTTGGTTTTAGCTCTAGCCAATCCAGGAGCGAAAATAGTAGGCATCGATTTATCAGAACAATCGGTGAAACTAGCTGAGCAACGTTTACAGTATCATGGGGTTGCTAATGCAGAGTTTTATGCTTTGAAGATAGAACAATTACCAAGTTTAGGGTTACAGTTTGACTATATCAATGCTGACGAAGTTCTGTATATCTTGCCCGACCCTGTTGCGGGATTGCAAGCGATGAAATCTGTTCTGGCGACAGATGGCATCATCCGCACAAACCTTCATAGTTTACATAGTAGAGCCGGAGTATTTCGCGCTCAAGCTGCTTTCAAAACAATGGGATTAATGAATGGATGTCCCGGAGAATTGGAGGTGGAAATAGTCCGGGAAACAATGGAAGCATTACAAGATGGAGTAGCGCTTAAGGCATTTACCTGGAACTCTGATCGCGTGAAGGATGAGGGATGGATTATGGTTAACTATTTATTCGTGGGTGATAAAGGTTGTACCATTCCTGAAGTGTTTGCAATGTTGAGAGGTGCTGATTTAGAGTTTATCAGTATGGTGGCTTGGCGTCGGTGGGAGTTGATGGATTTGTTCAAAGATCCAGATGATTTGCCTCCGTTTTTGGCGATGAGTCTCCCAGAAACTTCTTTGGAAGAGCGACTGCATTTATTTGACTTGTTACATCCCGTGCACCGTTTATTTGATTTCTGGTGCGGCAATCCCGATCGAACTCAGGCTTTTGTGCCCGTTGCGGAATGGACCCAGGCTCAATGGCGGGAAGCACGGGTACACCTGCACCCTCAACTGAGGACTTCCCAGATTAGGGAAGACTTGAGTAATTGCATTGACAGCCAGACGCCGTTTGAGATTAGCCGTTATATTATTGTGCCAACCCTAGCGCCGGTGGCGATCGAGAGTAAAATGGCGGCTTGTTTGCTACCTCTTTGGCATGGGCCGCAGTCTGTGGTGTCCCTAGTAGAACAGTGGCTCCAAATCGGCTCGCAGATCAGTGTTAACCTAGAGTGTGTTAGTGATGAGACTGCCTTTGAGGAAGTCAAGGAACTGTTGATTATGCTGGAAGTCTTTCTGTATGTGCTTTTGGAGCCTTAGAGCCAGAAGTTGAAAAAAAAAATAGTTGGGGGTGATATTAAAGCGCGGATAACTGGGTAAGTTACATATAAGAGTTAGAAATCAAGCATCCCACCCCTCACGGAGAAAAGACTTATGAAGACTGAATTTAAAGCCAAGTTCCTGCAACACATCAACAAAAGAAGACAGGATCAAGGTTTCACCCTGATTGAACTGCTGGTTGTTATTATCATTATCGGTATTCTTTCGGCTATTGCTTTGCCATCCTTCCTCAGCCAAGCAAACAAAGCCAAGCAGACAGAAGGCAAGCAGTACGCTAGTTCAATTAACAAAGCTCAACAAGCTTACTACGCAGAGACTAACGCTTTTACCAACCAAATGACTTCGTTAGGAATTGGTCTGAAAAGTTCAACCAATAACTATACCTACACCCTGAGTCTCATTACCACAACTGGAGCTAATGTTTCTGCAGATCCAACAAAAGATGGTGCTCTTAAAGCATATGCCGGAACTGTAGGATTAGTACCATCAGGAGATGCAAAAGGTACACAGTCCGTTCTTTGTGAGAGTACGAGTGCTGGCGTTTCGGCTACTGCTGGTACTGCTAATGGAACTACTGTTGAATGCGGCAGTGGTATGACAGCAGTTACCAAGTAATCCCTCGGCACACAACTTCTTGGTTGTTGAGAATAATCAAAAAGCGGGTAGTGCCCTGTGTACTGTCCGCTTTGCATTATATAAGTCTTACAGATAACACCTTATAGAGGTTTTCCCTATGGTTGATCGAGATTTATCGGCTGTTGCTCCTGATTGGCAACATCAAGCTGATGAGTATTTGCTAAGTGGAAATTATGCTTCGGCAGTGAATCTGTACGAACAGGCTATTTATACATCTCCAGATATTAAATCCTACTACTGGCACTTAGGATTAATATTACTATTGAATGGACAAGAGGAGCAGGCCCAGACAACTTGGCTGTTAGCAATAGCTGAGGGGGAACCTGAAGAAATTGAGGAGTGGACAGAGGAACTGATTGAGGTTCTGGAAACTGAAGCTGAGCGACAACGGCTGCAAGTGGCAGATTATAGGCTGGCTTTGGTAATCCGGCAGCACATACGCGAAATTAATCCTACCAATATTAACAACTTGTTGCATTTGATAGGAATCTCCAATCTGTTGAAGACATATACAGGAGATGAACTGAGCGATTTAGGCGTGATTGACCTGCTCGAGTCAGAATCCGCGCTCTCAGTAGATTGTGAGCTGTTGATGCAAGTATGGAAAATTATTTTAGAAGAGGCTCCTTTCCACCCGTCATCTTTGGATTTCACAGCATCTTGTCTGCCCTATGTCCAAGACCCTCTACATTTTATAGATTATTTGATAGAGTTTGTTTATAAAATTTCCTACTCTGCAAAGCGATTTACTCTGGGAACACGTTTCACTGAATTAGGCTTGCGTTTGGTTCCCAATCATACTGAGTTACTGCGGACTTTATCTAGTCTTTATCAAGATATTTATGAGTATGATAAGGGAATAGAAACGGCTAAATTGTGCTATTCTATGATGACCAATTTAGCCGATAAAGTTTATGCCAATCATTTAATAATGCGCGGTTTTATGAGCGCTGGTGGCTATTGGCAGAATTTTTGTTCAATTATTGAAAGGCATAAATCTCTGCTATCATCTTTGATAGAAGAGCAGCCACAATATCTGGATTCAACTGCGACAATTCGTTTGTTGAGTGCTGGCTTTTTCTTCCCATATTTTCAGGACGATCCTCTAGAGAATAGCAAAATTCGTGCTCAAATTGGTCAGATTTGTCAGTTAAATGTAGAAAATTATGCTAAGGAGCAAGTGGGGCGATTTCGACAGCGACCAAAATCTGCCCTCAAACATGAGTCTCCTACTAGGCGTTTAAAGATAGGCTATCTTTCCTATTGCCTTCGCAATCATTCTGTCGGTTCACTAGCCAAATGGTTATTTCAATACTATGACCGCGATCGCTTTGAAATTAATCTTTATTTACTGGGTTCAGAATACACCCGCGACCCCTTGCAAGAATGGTATATTAGTCAAGTTGATAAAGCTTATAAATTAGGACTAGATAGCGGAGGAACGGCTGAGCAGATTTACGCAGATGAAATTGATATTTTAATAGATCTCGATAGCCTAACTCTGAACAATACTTGCGAAATAATGGCAATGAAATCGGCACCTATTCAAGTGACTTGGCTGGGTTGGGATGCTTCGGGAATACCAGCAGTTGATTACTTTATTGCTGATCCTTATGTTTTACCTGAATCTGCTCAGGAATACTACACAGAAAAAATCTGGCGTTTGCCTCAAACTTACATAGCTGTGGATGGTTTTGAGGTAGGTGTGCCAACCCTGCGTCGCGAGCATTTAGATATCCCTACCGATTCTGTTATATATCTTACGGCCCAGAGAGGATATAAGTACAATCCTGATACAGTACGACTGCAAATGCAAATTATTAAAGCCATACCGAATAGCTACTTTATAGTTAAAGGCTTGACAGATCAAGAAGCACTGCAAAAATTTTTTATCGAAACTGCGACCTCAGAGGGTGTAGATGCCGATCGCCTGCGGTTTTTATCACTGGTTGCTTCAGAAGCAGAACACCGAGCTAACCTGGGTATTGCTGATGTAGTTTTGGATACTTACCCTTATAACGGAGCTACAACAACAATGGAAACACTGTGGATGGGTGTTCCTATAGTAACCCGTGTAGGACAGCAGTTTTCTAGTCGCAACAGTTACACGATGATGATGAATGCAGGTGTGACCGAGGGAATTGCTTGGACTGATGATGAATATGTAGAGTGGGGAATTCGCTTGGGTAAAGATGCTGCTTTACGACAACAAATTTCCTGGAAACTGAGACAGTCGCGACAAACAGCACCCCTGTGGAATGGCAAGCGGTTTACAAGAGAGATGGAGAAAGCTTACGAGGAAATGTGGCAGAAGTATCTTGAGAGTAATCATTAAATAATTAACTATTGTTTATTTCCTCGTTGCTGAATTGATATTCACTCACAGCGCGCTGGTAAAATTTTTCTAGTTCTTCTACACAAGCTTTATCATCATAGAGATAGGGATGGCGATGTATCATTTGTTGAACTATACTATTTCTCCAGTTAGGTTCAAGCCCTAGTTTCACGGCAATTTCTATATATTCAGCTTCGGTGTTCGCAATAGTTTCTGTTACCCCTAGCATTTTGAGAATTCCGTAAGAGTGGCGTCCGCGCATAAACTCACCAGGACAAGTGACGATAGGTAAGTGACAGGCGATTGCCTCTAAAGTTGTATTTCCTCCAGACCAGCTTAATGTATCTAAAAAAATGTCAGAAACTAAGTTAAGCTGCCAATAACTCAGTATATCTTGACGCGGTAAAATTATACAATAGTTCTCGCTGTTCAAATTGTAGTTAGCAAAAGTCTGTTGCAGACGTTCCCGAAATTTATCAGTAATGTGGGTACTTTCATGACCTAAAAATGCAAACTGAGCATGGGGAACCTGTAGAGCAATTTCAGCAAAAATATAGTCGTATTGTGGCAGATATTTATACAGAGATTGACAAGATAAATACACTATTGCCTCATCTAGCAAGTGAAAGTCAGCACGAGTTTTTGTCAGTTCGGGGAGAGTAGGTTTGGCATAAGATACACCAATTTTAGGCAAGTTAATCAATTTCTCTGAGTAATGTTCTTCAGCACGAGCTGGTTCCATTAGCTCGCTAGATAAGAAGTAATCTATTGTTGGAAGACCTGTAGTAATAGGATGCAGCCAACTTGTACACTGAATTGGTGCTAGTCGCAGACCAGCTAATTGCGTTATTGTAGGGTGCATACCAATGTCTATGAAAATCAAAATGTGCAATTCATCAGCAATAATTTGTTCGGAGATAGTTTCTAGATGACCAGGAATTTGGTGAAAAACATCACTGTATAGTTTGAATTTTTGAGTAAATTTATCTATTTTGCCATTAATGTAATAGCAATAAACTTCAAACTGCTGACGATTGCAATTACGCAGCCAGCCAAGGGAAAGTTTTCCAACAGTGTGGGCTCGCATACAATCAGAAACATAGCCAACCCGAATTTTTCTATTTGGGTTGAGGTTGGGCATTGGTTTAGGCACTACCCAATCCGGATAGTTAACAGCCATAATTCGGTGAACAAGCTGTCCATACTGTTTGAGTAAATCTAAGTCATTTTTCCCTTGATATTGCAAGTAAAAGTTGGGACGTTTACTAATACCTATAAGAGCATTTTTTCTAGCTTCAAGAGTGTCGAGAGAAGTTTGATTAATTAAATCTTCTAGTCCTTGAGTAAAGCGTTGTCGGTAAAAGTGAATTTCTTCTTGGCGATCGTATATAATTGGCAGAATGAGTTGCTCTTCACGTTTCAAAAACAAGTGTTCGGGAAATCTTTTTGAAGCTTCGCTGGCAAGGGAAATGGCTTCCTGAGTTTGTCCAGCTTCTTGCAATGTTGAGATCCAGTTAAAGTAAGTATTGGGATCGCCTGGATATTGACTAACACTCTTTTGGTAAACTTTTATAGCTTCTTCATATTGATTGAGAGACTTGTAACAGTCAGCCAAGGATAGATAAAAATGTACATCTCCAGCTTGAATCTCTAGAGACTTTTGAAACTGACTAATTGCTTCTTCATATTTACCCTGGCGGTAAAAAGTATAACCAAAGTAGGAATAAGCTTGAGCTTTGTCATTTTTAGCTTCAAATGCTATTCCCAGATTATGGAGAATATCTGGGTCACGAGGTTTAAGATTGAGGGCTGTTTCATACGCTGCAATCGCTTCATCAATTTGCTGTCTTGACATCAGAATGTTACCCAAATTCAGGTAGCCACCAAAATGATTTGGGTTAGTCAATATTACCTGCTGATACACGGATTCTGCTTGTTGAACGTCACCAAGTTCCAAAAATATATTGCCTAAATTATTATAAGCTTGAATATATTGGGGATCGAGTTTTATAGTCTCTTGATAAGCTCGAATAGCTTGGGAGCTATCGCCAATGTTTTCTAATACCACCCCCAAATTGTAATGCCTGATAGCTTTTAACGGATCTATCTCTATAGACTTTAACATGAATAAGAGCGCATCTTGATATTGCTCTTTCATATAATAAAGAGTACCTAAATGGAGCCAAGCATCTGCATTGTTTGCATCCCATCGCAAAACTTCTTGATATTTCTTTTCGGCTTGGCTAAGACTTTGATTTAATAAGTCTAAATAAATAATTTCATCTTTTTGTTTTTCTGCTTTACTATTTTTATCTGGTATTATTGTACCCGAACAGTGCAACTCTACTGCTTCATTATGTAGAGTATTTATATTTTTTTGTCGCTCTTCGTTGTTAATATCGTAAATGGATTTAATAACAGATTGGTGGCGTCTCACCTGTAAACTTTCCCAATCATACTTAGGAGCTACAGCCCCATCATTCCCAACAACAAATATCTGCAAACCATTCCACAACTTACAAAGGTCTTTATTGGTTGTCATATCTAGCAATAAATGACAAGGCGACGAATTAGTAGATATAAAATCCCAATTTGCTTGCTCAACTGCTCCCCAGTTACTATTACTTACAACAATTAGTGCTTGCTCCGCCAAGAAAGGTTTTACCAGTAGCAATCCCATTAAAGACGATCTATAGTCATGAGCGGCATCATAGAAATATACACCAATTTTTTCTTCGGAGTCAATTTCTTTGAGTTCACCAAAAAATTCTTCAAATTCTTGATTACAGAAAAAGACTTGCTCTGATAAATTGAAGGTTGATAAATTTTCGGTCAATTTCTCAAGGCTATCTCCAAAAGTATCAAATTCAGAGAAGTTATCCACTGCATATGCCATCTGTTCTGGGTGTTCCAGAAGTGCAGCAATTAAACTTGCTCCTTGGAAGCAGCCAACTTCGCAATAAACTTCATTTGGCTCCAGGCATTCCACAGCAAAATTGAGCAATTGCATAACGTTTGCCGTTGTCATACCTGTAACTTGGTCCAAAATTTTATGAAAACGGTCAGCCGATTTTGGAAATGCTAAACCTTGTTCCCAGTTTTCATATAAGCTAGGGAGTTGCTCGAAAAATCTTTGATAATCCATATTTTCAACCTTTCAACAGGAACTTCTTGATTCAACAATTCAATACTTCATGCTTCTCACATTATCTATCGTATACGAGGAGAGGTTACCTGCTTCTAAGAATGCGATCGCCTCTGTATCCTCATGCTCTAACATGATTCTCCCCTGAAGGCGCGACATCAAAGCTTGCCACTCAATTTCGCTCAACTGTCCAACCAGTGAAATTTCTGGCCCCTCGGAAACATCTAAATCTTCTTCCATTAAAAGGTTCATGGCAACACTAGATAAAGCAAGGTTGGCATCTTCATCAGAAACGTTACTGTAGTGTACGACGAGAGTTATGTTAACTTTGCATGGGTGAGTGGTGAGCGCCCTCATTACTCGTTCCAATTCTACACAAAGAGACTCTTCGGAGTGCAACCAATCGGGGAAAATAATTAGGTTAATCTCTCTCAATTTGATCGAGAGCGACAAGGCTTCTGACTCGCCTTCCTTTTCCTGGCATTTCTCCAGTTGGGGAGTGTAACAACCGAGCATTTCGAGAAAGCGCAAAGCTGTAGGAAGGGGAGCGTAATTTTCAATTGCCCACTGGCGGCCTTCCCCAGAGATTTTCTCTAAAATTCCTGGGTCATCAGCAATGCGATCGACAGTATCTTGCATATTGTCTAGATCGATTCCTATATAGTGTCGCCAGTTTTCAGGCATTACTGGCAATTGAACTCCATACTTATCGAAATCTACGTGGAACGTTACACACCCAGCCGCCAATGACTCCCAAAACCGCCAACTGTCCCACCATTCTACGATTGGTTCTCCTGTAAGATGGTTAGAGGTAACAGCACCCCCAAAGCACGCACAAGCCGTAGATTCCTTCAAATGGTTGTAGTAGCTTGGATAGTGGCGTTGACCTGTTTGCTTCCACTGTAAGTAATGGTAACTGTCTGAAGGAGACTTATCAAAATCCTCAGTGGTATTATCCGGCGGCAAAATATGTTGAATCAACGGCAAAAATTGTTCGCCAGCAATCTGCCTTAGAGGATTATCTACTGTCATGACTCCACTGTCAATCCATAAATAACCCTCGCGAATTTTCAGGAGAGATTTGTTGTATTTCAATTGCCGATGATCGTTGCGAAAGTTAACAATTAAACGTCTTTTCCTGTTCTCAACTTTATCATTTTTTAGAGTCTCTCTAAGGATGCGGTTAGAAAGTCCAAAAACCCACGTTAAACAGTTTGAAGGATATATAGATTTGCTGTTGCAGTGAGTTCTAAATCTGAAAGCGAAATTTTCTAAATGTGGATTCCAGAGGGTAAAGCCATCCATGTCATCTAGCAAGACAGTAATGTATTTCTGCTCTGAGTGAAATAGATTGTCAGGAAAAGATTTCACGTTGATCATCCATCGGAAGTCCAAAATTACTATTGAGCAATCGTGATGAGTCACAGTTGGGTCATAACAAAATAAATATTCTTCTGTATCGGGGTCAATCTTCCAATGATTGATGTTTGAATAAAATGGTATCCCCAGCTCTTTAAAGCCTTCCGCTAGACATATACTGACAGGTGAATATACGCCTTCACAGCAATAGAAAAATATGGGTTTATCTAAAATGGGTGTGAGAGAGGGTTGGGCTTTTAACATATCAGTGTTCATAGTAGGTATGCAATTTTTACTAACTAAACCTTTGGCTTAAGACTACATATTAGTAAAACTTTCTAATAGATAGGAGGGAATTTTTTCCAACCCTGTCGGTCTACTCACCTCTGTATTCTCTTGCTTCAATACGATTTTCCCCTGAAGGTGGGACATCAAAGCTTGCCATTGAATTTTGCTCAACGGTCCAACCAGTGAAATTTCTGGTCCATCGGAAACATCTAAATCTTCTTCCATTAAAAGGTTCATGGCAACGCTCGACAAAATAAGATTGGCATCATCATCAGAAACATTGCTACTGTCTACCAGTAAAGTCATCTTACTTTTGTCTGGGTGAGTGGCGATCGCTCTAATGACACTTACTAATTCTTGTAAGAGTAATTCTTCAGGCTGACCCCAATCAGGGAAAATAATCAGGTTGAGCGCGCTCAACCTTAAGTTTTCTTTAAGAATATTTCCCTGATATTTTGCAAAAATCTCTTGAAACACTAACCCTATCCTGGCAGAGTAAGAACGGCTATCCAGAAATCTAGGGGTATTCTGCATTTTTTGGTTGAGCAGGTTACTTTTCTGGAACCGCAATTCTGGATTAGTTCCTAGAGCAACTGCCAACTTGACATAAGCTTCTTCGCTATCCACTATTAAATCAAACATTTCCAGTTCTCGCAGCAATGATGCTCCCATATTAGAACGCGCATAATGTCCTGACATCACCACTGTCGGCAAACCAACCTCTAGTGGATCGATTAGCGATGTCATTCCGGCATAAGGATACGAATCTAAATATATATCTGCAACTTTTAAGCGTTCCTTTACATCAGCCCGGTTAGGCACTGCGTCAAGAAGGATTAACCTATCTTTCCCTACACCGTGCCTTGCCAGTGTAGCCAATATACGTTGCTCAAAAGCTGTTACTGGATAGATAGGAGCCCAGTTGGGATTAAAAGGATATAGTACCAGCACAGAATTGGGTACGCTAGCTAGTATTTTAGCCCAAGTCTCTTCAACTTCTGGGATAATTTTATAAAAATTAGCGCCTGAAATATAGATAACAGCACTCTGAGGAATATTTAAGATTTCTCTATTGACATTTATAGTTGTTAAGAGCTGTTCTTCAGTCGCAAAGTCAAAACATTGAGCAGGAACATCTAAAGTAACTAGGGTTTCACTGTAATGCTGCTGAGGGTTACTTCCAGCTTCAGTCAGTTTACTAGAAATGTAGTAATCTACATGACGCATCCCTGTGCTGACAGGGGAATTCATGCCAACTACTTGCACTCGTGCCAGCCTATGAACAGCTAGCTCAGCAATTCGATTAGTTTGTGCTGTTACATTAGTAGCAATAAAAAGAATATCTAGATCGCCGTCACGGATAGTTTGTACTTGGCTCTCCAAATCTTGCGGAAGTCGAACCGCAGTATCAGCACAACCTAGACAATAGCGTTCAAACCGATGACCCGTAGCATTGACAAAATAGATAATAATTTCAAACAAATCCCTATTCAAGGATTTGTAGACTGGTAATGTAGCAAATATTTCTGCTTGGGGGTTAAAATTAGTAGCCAGAATTCCTAACCTGATCTTACTTGTGTCTTGCAGCTTTTCAGGGAAACTATAATCGAGCTGATGCCCTTTACTTCTTAAAGTCTGTTCTATAATTGTTGCTCGCTTTACATATATCTCCTTCAAGTTTGCTTTTGTAAAGTAAAGGACCAAGTTCGCCGAATAGGTGAAAGCTATAGCCACCTCTCGCCACACTTCAACATCAAGTTGAGCAAAGATGTTGGTATGTAGCTCATCTACCCATTGCTGTATATGTTGGTAGTATTTCTCTACTTCCCCAACCTCCTGAAATAAAGGGGGGTTTTTAAATAGTAAGCTGATGTATTCATTAAGGAATGGCTCAGGGATTTGGGAGAGACTTGATGGCAAAGATAACTGATAAGCAGGCTGGTCTCGCATTGCCACCAATAGCTTTTTGATAGATTCTTGCCGGTTATCTCCTTCAGACTTATTCCCCTTTTCATCTTTTAGGGAAATTGCTATCTTCATTAAAACCGAAGAAACTATTTTAGCCATCTTTGACCAAGAAAACTTTTTAGCTTGTTCTAACCCCCCCCTAATCAATGAGTTCCGAACCTTGGGTTTTTGTACCTCGCAAAGTGTCTGGGCAAATCCTTCAACATCCTTATCATTTACATATAAAGCTGCTTCTCCAGCCACTTCGGGGATAGAAGCATTAGGACAGGTAATGACTGGGCAACCGCAAGCCATCGCCTCCAGCACTGGTAATCCAAACCCTTCATACTGTGAGGGATAAACCAGTGCCATAGCACCAGAATAAGCCACTCTAAGTTCTTCATCATTAAGGTTTAGCTTATGAACTACCGTCCCGGCCGTGTAAGCTCTAAACTCTAATTCTAATAAAACACTACTTCCTGTACAAATAACCTCAAATCCTTGCTTACTGCTAAGTTGAGCAAAGGCTTGAAAAAACAATTCAGTATTTTTATAGTCCGAACCACCCCCGACTGAAATGAAGTATGGTTTTGAAATGCCATACTTATTTTTAAAATTACTAATCTCTTCTTTACTAGCTGGCGAAAAAGAGCTTTTGACTCCACAGTGAGCTACACTTACTGATCCTAAAGCTATATTAGGGAAAATTTTTACTAAATCTTGGGCAGTGTTTTCCGAGATGGCAATATAGGCGGAGGCATGGCGGATACCGTGATGCTTTTCCCTCCACATTGGCTCATTCAAATTAGCCTGTAAAACTTCTGGTATCATGTCATAAGCCATGAATACGGAAGGGGTTGATAGGGGAGTCGTATAGTAGGTGGATATAAATAAATCAGCGCCCTCTTCATCACAGACTTGCTGTAGCATTTGGCGATCGGCGTCGGCTGTCCCGTAGTTATAAGCTGGGATAGTAAGGTATCGAATCCCCACAATTTTGGGAGCGGTTCCAGCCCTGTCCAGAATGATAATATGTTGAGAAAAACAATTTTTTGACCATTCTTCTAGCAAAGAGTTCCAGACACGAGCTATTCCTGTTCTGTAAAGTTGGAAAAAAACGCCATCAATCAGAATCCTGGGAGATTGTGTTTGAGTTGTTAAAGTTCTACTTTGTAATCCATCGGGTTCTACAAATCGCCACCGGGTGCCGTTAGATTCTTTTTGGGCGATCGGGACTACACCGCAGGACTCGGCAGTATCAACGGTTGTTCCATCCTGCACCCAGCCTAAATACTGGCGTAATAGAGCTGGAAATTTAGTCTGCTGCTGCAAAGCTGTCCATTGCGAGAGAGCATTGGTATAGCCATAATATTGTTCTTTAAATCTCAATTGTTCTGGTATCACATAAGCAAAGTGCTGGAAAACTAATCCCAGGTTTTCTGTTTCTTCGTGTCGAAAAGCATTGAACTCTGCCACATTTCTCAACTCACCATCTGGTAAAGGTTCCGCTAAAATGGGGGGTTCATGACGTACCCAGACGTGACCAGGCTTGAACCTCCAAGTTCGCAACCATTCTTGTGCTGGGTTCTGAGCATAACAATTGCGAGTGCTAATAACCAGATTCTCTCCGACAAAATACCAACACCAATAAAAAGCAGCGGTTTTTTCAGGATTATTGATGAACATATATCGGGCAGTACACAATTGCTCAACAGTCCACAATTCATCCACATCCACTTGCCACAGCAAACACTCCTCGCGAATATTAGGTAGTGGTGCATTAACCATTTCACGTTTGCCTTCCCAGAAAATACCCTCTGGTTTACGATAAACAGTGACATTTTCTGGATATAACTGTGCCAGTTCGTCTAGGTATTCTGCTGTGCCGTCATTGCTGCGTCCCTGGGAGTGGATTTCGTCGGTAATACGTCCGCCATTTCCCAAAGACCACGCTGTATCATGCTTCAAGTCCGCTACACCCTCGACTATATGCCAATGCCATTTATAGGGGAGTTGTTTGAATACTTCTATGTGATACTCGATGAATGGTTCACCATTAAGGACAATAGTAAAGAAGTGAATCGGTAATTCGGGTGATGAAGTAGGGGAGAAAGCAGTAGAAATTTTTTGACCGCAGGCGAGAGTGGACGAATACTCATGATTGAGCAAGCGATGTTTGGCAATATTGTGCCATACACGTTCCGAACCAGGCCAAGTAGGTACAACGTCGTGAAACGCTATCCATCCCCCATCTTTGACAAGGGGGAGTGACTGATCATAGTCTTTCAAAACGTCTAAAAATTGATGAGAACCATCAATAAAAATAAAATCAATAGCTTTGTCTCCTGTTAATCCTTCCCACTGGCTTAATATTTCATGCGAATAACCCCGCAATGGTACTACATATTGAGATAATCCATTTTTTTCTATATTTTCTTGCCATATATCAAAAAAGTTTCTGTCCGCAAAGTCCGTATCATTTCCGTCCCATGTATCTATGCAATAAATTTTTCGATTAGTGCCTATGCAGGCATAGGACATGGCAACGGTGGAACGTCCTTTGTACGATCCTATTTCAACGATTACAGCATCATTGGGGAGGGACTTTACTTTATTGAAAAGGTACTCTTCTTGCCCTGGAACCATGAAACCTTCAATGGCTTCAACAGCAGACTGAATGGCTGTATAGCTGACTGGTTGAACAGTAACTTTTTTGAACATAGCGTAGGGATTTATATCCGAGTTTGAAATATTATTTTCCATTGTTTACAGCCTGTCTTTACCTTGTTTGGTGGATTAGCGTTTCCTTAGATTAGGCATCTGACCACTTAAAACTTTAAATTGTTTTCATTAAACGCCTAATTACTAAAATTATATGTAGCAGGTAAATTGTCCTTCATATTTAGAAAAAAAGTTAGTGATATAAATCAAGGCTTCTTGAGGAGATAAATTGTGAACTTGCTCTAGATCAGTATTCCACGGAAATTTATTTTTCCGGTCGGGTTTATCGAGATACCCCCTTCTGTAGGCTTCCTCTGGTGTAAGTGAAGTTACTGGACTGATTTCTTGAGGAATCAAGAAAGCATTATTATAATGTAACTCTACGATAGCATAGTTATACTGTTGGCACAGAATATTTAACTGTGAAATACTTTGACCAAAAAAGTGATCGTTATTCCAAACATAATTGGGGCTATAGTTAACAGTAAACTTTAGAGGTGGTGGGATCTTTTCATTTATTTCTACGGTAATCAACAAAGGTCTAAATGAACTAAGTATTTTGTCTAATACAAAATAATCATAACCATCTATATCAAGATTGAGAAAACTAAAGTTTTCTGGGACTTGATGTGTTTTCATAAGAGAAACTACGTTTTCAGGTGTGACCATGCACTTACTTAAGTTTACTTTTTCAAATTCAGTATACTTAAGTGCTAATTTTGTAAATAGTTGGCTATCATATTCTACTGCTAACCCACTCCATCCTTGCTTGTATAAAAAATAAGTGTTTGACATAGTTATCCCATCACTAGCAGCTATATCGACACAGTATTTGTGTTCTATATTTAATTGGTTTAAATATTTATCAATAAGAGTTTCTTCCTCTAAATATGAATATTTCTGAGTGGGAGCGTCTACATTTTGGGTATCTGGGATTTTAGGGTTCGCTAGCATCAATACCTTAACAAATGCTTGAGAATCGGAGGCATAACGCTGACAAGCTGTTGCAAATTCCAGGGTAGATTGTTCGTAGGGTACACAATCTAAAATGCTTTGAAGAACTTGTAATAGTAAATCGGAATTAACGGGGTACAACTCCGAGCGCAACAACTCAACAATTCCCAAGGATATTAGGTCTTGATTTGTAAAACTCTTCATATTAATAGAAAGAGCGACAATCTTTAACAAATTATTTAGGTCGGTTGGATCTATTTCCCGGATGTGTTGCCGGAGTAGGCGAGCAACAGCATAGTCGGTGACTCTTTCTCGGCGCTGTGCTTCTGTTTGTATAACTCCTATTAGTTCAGATGTGCATTCTTCCATTTGTTCGGCATTGTCATCAAGTATACCTGTGAACCAGACTGTTAGAGCTTCGGCTTCTTGGTCTTGCAAAAGCAGCATCAACCCCAAATGCCAATAGTGGGATTTAATGTTTGGTTCAGCTTCTATAGCTTGCTCATAAATACTCGCTGCTTGAGAATAGTCTCCTAAAAACAAGCATGAATTACCTTTTTGTTGCCAATTACTTTGATCGTTTAACACACACTTGGCACTGTAACCGCTGCTGTAATTTCTAATTTTAGCAATAATAGGCAATGAACTTAGTCCCACCTTAACTAGATCGGGAATTTCCGCTAAGCTCTCTATAATATTGTCAGCCAAGTTATATCTTATATCGTCGCCATATTGCAGGGTCAAATACGCTAGAAGTTCCAGAGCATAGTCAGGAAAGTTCATAACATCAGCGATACAAGCTAATTTTAGTATTTTCTCAGGTGTCTTTAATTCTGTATTCAAGTCTTGCCGAATCAGATCCCGAAAATAAAAAGCATCAGACCAGACTAAGGCTCCATAGTGGTCCGGTGACACTACAGGCATTCGGCGACTGTCACGATGTATATTACATAAATCAAAAAGTGTAAATCCTTGTTCTCTCAGGTACACATCTACATCCCCAAACAAAGGTTGACCCTTGTATATTTCTGTAAACTCTACTTCTGTTACAATCGCTAGAGTGCTACTTTTTAAAATACTAGAAGCTCCTTTTAAAACCAGAAGCTCTGCCCCCTGAACGTCTAGTTGTATAAAATCAATCTCGTTAACTGCTTCTGATTGGCAAAAAGAATCTAAAGTTGTTATCTCAACTTCCACAGTAGAAACTAGCTCAATTAGCTGAGAATTTCCGACAAACCGCTCAATATAGAAATCGCTGGGAGGATATAGTGAACTGCAACCTGGGTGTTTAGTAAGATAAATTGTGGATGTTCCTACAGAATTTCCCAGGGCTAGTGGAATATGTTTTTCAGTCCAATTTATTTTTCGAGCTTCTATAGTGGCGTTAGCCTCATGACAAGCAGCTTCATCAGCATCGAATCCATAGATAGTAAGATTAGGTGCAAAAATATCCCACCCCTGACTCCCATAGTCATCTTTGTCTGCGATCTTACGAGAGCCAACGAGGCATACTGTTACGTGAATATTATCTAAATGTCCGCTTTTCTTTAGGCTCGGAACGAAAATTGCCATGCTATAACCTTGAGATAAAATAAAATGATAATTAACGATGATATGGGTAGATATTGCGATGGTAGGGGAGATTGCAGAGAAGCCAATGGAGAAGATACATCAGAACTCCCCCCCTTTCCGCGACTTCTTCCCCTTCGCCTGCCCCAACAATACCTTATAATCCGATCGCCTGGGATTTAGCTTCACCAACTTCTCCAAAGGCTCGATCGCCCCCACCTTATTATTCATCTGCAACCGCACATTTGCCAATCCCTCCAGAGCCGTCTGATTCTGCGGTTCCCGCTGCAAAACCGTCTCATATCCCCGTTCCTGCGCCGCCAGCAAAGATTCCTGAGAAACAGCAGCAGTCGCCTGTTTTTGTTGGTGCTGGCTGCTCAAAGCGCTGCCGAACAGACTCACCATACCAAAAATTGCGGAACCACCAAAGCCAACCATTGATACTAACGCAAAAATCTGCTTAATTCGATCGCCCTTATTAACTGGACGAGGGCTAGATTTTTTCTGTGTACTTTCCATTGCTAACTCTTGGCCTCGCTGTTTTCCAGGCACTCGCACTCGCACCTATCTCTAGATTGCCCAAGTTCGATCGCAAAACGATCGCCCTTCGCCATTTAAAATTTGGAACCAATTATAGCCGTTCACAAAATCTCATATTTGTCAAGGACATTTAGGTGAGAATAACACGCGGGCGATCGAGATCGATGAAGGGCGATCGCACCCTTACTTTTTAGCCGTTACTCTCTGGCATTTCGCCAAACCGAGCTCGGTAACGCGGTAGCAAAGATGTGAGTTCAGGAGTACGCTGGCGTTCCGCTTCTAGTGCTGAGGCTAATTCATCAGAAAGCCGATCTAATTTTTCTTCTAATGTTGTTGCAGTCCTGCAGATCGCTCCTTAATTGTGGTTATTTTTAATCTCAAACGCCCTTGCTGACTCGATTGTGCAATCAAAATGGGATTGGATTAAGGGCCGAAAGGTTGATCGACCTTTCACACCTTCAAATACCATCAGGATCCATGCCTTGGCTTCTCAAGTATGCCATTAGTCGATCGGCCCTCTGGCGTTCCTCTTCGGCGCGCTGGCGTTCCTGTTCCACCCGTTCGGCACCCCACAGCAGCAAATTGCCATTCTCATCCCACCAGCGCAACCAATAACCCGTTCTCTGAGATTTTTCACCTTCCCAAACCCCTAGAAATAAACCCATTGATTCTATCCAGAATCGCTGATTAGCATCCGGTTCTTGCAATTCATATTCTCCCGATGTCGAGAGTCTGTACACTTCCAATACTCCTGATTTCGGTTCAAAAACTACATAAATTGGTACTTGCAAAATTCGCTCATAAAACCGCCATTTCCCGTAAGGATATGTGGGTTTATTTGAATATTCACTGCCGTCAGTATCCGATAAAAATTCCATTACTACTGCGGGGACTTCTCCCTCAGCATTAGGCGTATAACTGCGACGAACTTCTCCTGGTTCTGCTGGCAATACCGAGGGAACGTACACCCAATCTGGTGCTTTTACTACTGTTTTGTCATTGACTTTGGCACACAGTCCAAAATTGGAAGCTATTAGCATTGAAGCTAGGATAAATCCTGCGAGATCCAAGGCTTCTCGGAGGGCCGCGGCTAAAAGTGGTTGGTCGATGTTTTCCACAGGCTCGTCGGGTAATTTAAAGTCGTCGGGCAATTTTTCCCAAGTTATAGTATACTTGGTTTTGGTTGCGCCCGGTTTCGATAATGTTTGCGTCATGGGTTTTCCTGGTTGCGATAGAAAGAGTTTTTTCTTAATAGGATTTGGACAATAACTTTAATGCCGGCTGCGAAAGCCGCACCTTAGTAACTAAAGCAACTCGCGAATCTTGCAATAATTGCGGTTATTCAATGATACCCTGTTTTAAGGAGTATTTTCGGGAGCCACTGGTTCTGCTGATCTTGCAGTTTGAGAAGGTATAACAGGCAATTTTGGCTGTTTTTGCAAGCTGGGAAATCCCGGCTCTACTGATTGATTTCTGGCAGTTTTGCTCGCATTTACTTTCTCAGAAAGGGGAGCTAATGTTTGAGTCACTTTAACTTGCTGTCGCAGTTGTTCTGTCGAACCCAATAAGCCTCCCAATCCGTTTAACAACCTACGAATGTTGTTGCGGAAAGCCGGATCTCCTGTCAAATCATCCACGTCGGAAGTAATTTTCTGCACGTTTTGAAATGTAGCTCGTGCAGAATCTAGAGTTTGCTGCAATAATAGCAAAGTGGCGGGATTGTTTACCTGGCTGGATAAATCTCGCAAACTACCAGAAGCTTGGGCAGCATTGGCTGATAAAACTTCTAAATTGTTCAGCAATTGTCCTTGGTTGATGCGATTAATTGTCGGACTCAAACTGCTGACAGCTACCCGCAGTTCCTGACTGCTTTGATTGATGTTATTCAGAGTTGAGACTAAACTGGCGCGGTTGGTTGCTACTAAAGAATTGAGTTGGTTGGCTGTTAATGTAACTTGATTGGCTGCTTGAGTTACTGAATTAGCAGAAGTTATTACAGCGGCAGATACGGCTTTTGTGGAAGTGTCCGCCGTAGCTGCTACTTTAGAAACATCAGCGGCGGCGGCTGATATTTCCGTCTTGATCGATTGATTTAAGGTGCTTGCTTCTCCCTTTAATGATTGATTTAAACTGCTGGCTTCCCCCTTTAAGGATTGATTTAAACTTGCTATTTCGGTTTTGACAGATTGATTTAAGCTCCCAATGTCTCCCCTTACAGATTGATTTAAATTTTTTATTTCCGCTTGGGCAGTTTTAGTTAAAGTCGATAAATCTTGAGTGAGTTTAGCTGCACCTTTAGCTGTGTTGGCTGTATTCTCGGTCAGAGATTTAAGATTGTTAAACAGGGCGGGGTCAGTGTAGAAATTAGCTAGGCGGACTGTGGATTTAATTAGTTCGTCGATAGTGACTCCAGCTTGACCTTTTAATCGCGAATTTTGGCAGATAATCTCCGGGGGACAGTTGGCACTAACGGGATTGGCGGTAAGTAATGATTCTGGCAAAATCGAGTTGGGGGTAATGTCGATCGACGATTCGCCAATTAAACCCGATTTATTCGCTTCGATCGTAACATCCCTGGGAATCACTAAAGTGCCGGGGGCAATCTCCAGCGTCACGTCTACGCCGTTGGAACCCGGTTGGAGGGCGGTAATTTTACCGACTGCAACCCCACGATACCTGATGGGCGTGCCTATTTGCATTCCTTGGGCGCTGGCAAATTCTACGGCGAATTTGTAGCTGCGGTTCCCTAGCTGCACGCCCCGCAGCCAGAGCACTAAGCCGCCAAATAAACCGATTCCTACTAAAATTAAGAACCCGACAGAACCTTCTCTTACAGTTCGCGATCGCATATTACCTCCTTAGTCATTGGTCATTGGTTATTAGTCATTCATCATCGGTCATTTCAATCTAAAATCTAAAATCTAAAATCTAAAATTGGCTGACTATCCAAGCGCTTGAATTGGCCCAGTAACACTGCCGCTAAAAAATTGTCTGATCAGTAAATTATCTGTCGATGCAATGTCATTGACAGTTCCCTCCCACTGCACTTTGCCTCGATACAGAAACACGATACGATCGGCAGTGCGGCGGATGGTACTGTCTTGGTGAGTGACGATCGCATAAGTGCTGCAAACACCTTGGGCCGCCTGCAAGTCGCGGATTAAATCTTCAATTACCGTCGAAGCGATCGGATCTAAACCCGCCGTCGGTTCGTCGTACAGCAAAACCTCTGGATTATCCCTGTCATTATCAGGATTCGCCATGATAGCGCGGGCAAAACTTACCCGCTTCCTCATTCCCCCAGACAACTGCGCCGGATAGCGTTCGCCAATTCGCGGCAAACCCACCATCTCCAACTTTTCCTCCACCAATTCCCGAATGCGGCGGCGCGGCAGCTTAGAATGCTGGTAAAGTAAAAAACCGACATTCTCCTCCACCGTCAGCGAATCAAACAAAGCCGCTTGCTGAAACACCATCCCAATTCCGATCGGATCTGCCACGTCGTCCACCCATCCCACCCTGCGCTGTCCCTGAACAAAAACCTCACCGGCATCCGGGGCCAACAAACCCGCAATTATCCGCAGAATCGTAGATTTCCCCGTCCCGGAAGGGCCAATAATTGCCAGGGCCTCTCCCCGATAAATCCTCAGATCGACTCGATCGAGGATCTGGTTCTGGCCGAAGGACTTACTTACCCCCTTGAGTTCGATTAGTGGCTCAGCCATAGGATGTTATCAATAAGTTATCAGTCATCAGTCATCAGTCTACCTAATGACTCATGACTCATGACTAATCACTAATTACTTAAATTGACTGCCAGAATCAAAACTCTCTTGTATTGTAAATTTGTCAGATCGAGCTGTTCCAATACCCTTAAGACTAATTAACCATGTCAATTAGTTCACTTCCTAAAGCCCTCCGTGTCTTGGCTAAAGCCAAGCAGGTTTTTGCCCAATCCAGAAATCCTTACCCCCCTTCTTTGCGGAACGGGCGAGTTCACCAGTGGTTTAAGTGGTTAGCCCCCGGACTGTTAGTGAAACGGTGGCTGCTGATTAGTGCCAGCGGCGTGGTACTTGCCACTTTGGGTTTAGCGATTTGGACTGGGATGACTCCCATTTTCTTCTTATTGCAATTATTGAGAAATTTTTTGGCGTGGATTGCGGAAGTTATTCCCAATTACGTGTCGGGCCCGATCATCATTGCTGGCGGGATTTTATTAATTCTGTGGGGACAAACTCGCAGTTTGAACTCTATTACCCAAGTGCTGATGCCCGAAGGCAACGAGGAACTGGTCGATCGACTCCTCAACCACCGTCGCTTGCACCGCGGCCCAAAAATTGTGGCAATAGGGGGCGGTACGGGCCTTTCTAACTTGCTCAGGGGATTGAAGGATTACAGCGCCAAAATCACTGCTATTGTCACGGTGGCGGATGATGGGGGGTCTTCCGGGCGACTGCGGCGGGAAATTGGGGTATTGCCACCGGGAGACATTCGCAATTGTTTGGCTGCTTTGGCAGATGAGGAAAAGTTATTGACTGAGTTATTTCAATATCGTTTCCGGGCTGGTGACGGTTTGGTGGGTCACAGTTTTGGGAATTTGTTTTTGACGGCGATGAGCGATATTGCTGGAGATTTGGAACAGGCGATCGCGGCGAGTTCTAAAGTTTTAGCAGTGAGGGGAGAGGTGCTGCCGGCTACTCTGAGCGACGTTTCTTTGTGGGCAGAACTGGCTGACGGCCGCAGGATTGAGGGGGAGTCCAGCATTACAAAAGCTAACGGGCAAATCATCAAAATTGGCTGCACTCCTGCTAATCCTCCGGCGTTGCCCAAGGTGGCCCAAGCACTTCGGGAAGCGGATTTTATTATTATTGGGCCGGGGAGTCTTTATACGAGTGTCATTCCGAATTTGTTGGTGCCGGAAATTGCTGATGCGATCGCCAACAGCGAAGTTCCCCGCATTTATGTTTGCAATATTATGACTCAGCCGGGGGAAACTGACGGATACAGTGTTGCAGACCACATTCGGGCGATCGACCGCGCTTGTGGCCGGCCGCTGTTCGATG
Organism: Microcoleus sp. B6-A1; assembly: GCF_036705085.1. NCBI lineage: Bacteria > Bacillati > Cyanobacteriota > Cyanophyceae > Oscillatoriales > Microcoleaceae > Microcoleus > Microcoleus sp. B6-A1. Next base: position 15,837 of record NZ_JAUBTU010000019.1, on the reverse strand, counting down.
CTGTAGTAGTTCAAGGAAAAGTCCCTTCTGCAAAGGCTTTGATTCGCTATTCTCAGGAGGATTCTTATCCGGTTGTGCTCGATCGAGAAGCCGTGACGCAATTGGGGCGGCGAGTTGTCATCGCCAATGTCATGGATGAAGATGAAAATACGGGTTTAATTCGCCACAATTCGCAAAGGTTGGCGGGGATGTTGCTGCGTTGGTACGGCCGCGCCCACAACATTTAAGCTGCTGACTGTTAACTGTTGACTGTTGACTGTTGACGGTGCAGACTAATGTTATTGGTTATTAGCAGCCCCAAGCGAGTAACTAATGACTAATGACTAATGACTAATGACTAATATGATACTTTCACTTCCAGATGCTGAAGCTACGCGCAAGTTTGGTTTTGCGTTAGGTCGATCGCTCCCTGTCGGCACTGTAATCTTATTACAAGGAGACTTGGGTGCTGGCAAAACTACCTTGGTTCAAGGTATAGCTGAAGGTTTAGGAATCTCAGACTCGATCGAAAGTCCTACTTTCACACTGATTAACGAGTATTTTGGAGGACGAATTCCGCTGTATCATCTAGATTTGTATCGACTAGAACCCGAAGAAGTGGAGGCTTTGCACTTAGAAAGTTATTGGGACGGGTTAGAAATGGATTTGGGAATTGTGGCGATCGAATGGGCGGAAAGATTGCAGTACAAACCCGAAAATTATTGGCAAATTTATTTGACTTATCTAGATAACGGGCGGCAAATTGAAGTAATTGGTAATGGCGAGTTATTGGATTGGCAATTGGAAATTTGAGCGAGTGCGATCGAATTTAGATGTTGCACCATTCTCACTCAGCCTGTTAAGAGAGAATGGTGTAACATCTCAGCGCGTACTTACTGCGGACGGTTGACACGAATCAATTTGCCTCTCAAACTTTCTTCACCAGCAATAGCATCATTGATGCGTGTTGCCAACATTTCTACATTCCGATTTTTGGTACAAACAATAATACCAGAGTGGTCTGGCTGTCGGTTGTGCAGCCCGATAAAATCAAACCGATTTAATGTCAAAACAGCTCTATCTTTGCTTATAGCAAATGCTAGCACCTCTGGATCTGGAATCCCAAGTCCTGCTTTTCCTGCTTCCTGAACAGTCAGGATATTGTGACCAAAAGCGCGCAGCAATTGCACAACGGGCAAAGGAAATTGTTCGTCTGCATACAAATTCAGCATGACTCAGGCTTCCTCATTCTTGCAGATTGCTTCTTCGATTTCCTCCAGATGTGCATCAGCATAAGTCCAAACATTGACTAGATCGGCCGCGCTGAGGTGGGGATAAAATTGTAGAAGTTCAGCATCGCTTGAACCTTCACGGCGAAAACTTTCAAGCAGCCAAACTGGGATGCGAGTTTTGGCAATGCAAGCATCGCCACCACACACGTCGGGAGTTTTGGTAATTCCTGGCCAGCTATTGTTTAAACTTTGGGTTAAAAGCCGTATGGCTTCAGCTTTCTCAGTCGGAGTTAAGGCCAGGAGTTGTGTTTCTAGTTCTTGGAGAAGCATGGGTAAAATCGCCTTTGCGAGCGGGAATACCCAATTATAACATTTGAGTTAAATTCATGCTTACTCAGCGTCAAATGTCAAGGCTTCTCCCCTCACATTTGTATCCAATTTACCATTCTCAAAAACAACTTTTCCTCCCACAACAGTCACAACTGGCCATCCAGTTAAATTCCATCCTTCAAAGGAACTCCAGCCGCACTTGCTCGCCATCTCTGCGCCCACCACCGGGCGGTATTTCTCCAAATCAACTAAGACTAAATCTGCATCAAAACCCGGAGCAATCGCCCCTTTGTTCGGAATTTTATAAGCCTTAGCAACGGCCGCCGACATCCAATTAGCAACTTGCGCCACTGTACATTTTCCCTCTACTGCTTGGGTCAGCATCAAAGGCAAAGAAGTTTCGACTCCCGGCATTCCCGACGGCGTATTCGGATAATCTTGAGCTTTTTCTGCTAAGGTATGTGGCGCATGGTCTGTGGCGATAAAATCAATTACGCCGTCGAGTAAAGCTTGCCAAAGTATTTCGTTATCGCGGGGCTCGCGCAAAGGCGGATTCATTTGAGCTAAACTGCCAATTTTTTGATAGGCGCTGGTATTTAACAACAAATGCTGCGGCGTAACTTCTGCTGTCACCCAACTCGGTTTTTCCTGGCGCAAAAACTCAGCTTCATCCCCCGTTGAAAGGTGCAGAATATGCAGTCGGCGCTGATATTTATTAGAAAGTTTTACTGCTAGTTGAGTTGCCAATAAAGCTGCTTGATTGTCTTGAATTTGCGAGTGAACTGCAATATCGGTAATACCAGCAAATTCTTGACGACGCTGGTTGATTCTAGCTTGGTCTTCTGCGTGTACCGCAATTAGTCGATCGCCTTTGGCAAAAATCGCCTCTAAAGTTGCTTCTCCATCGACCAACAACTGACCGTGCATCGAACCCATAAACACCTTAATTCCCGGAGTTGGATTCGCAGTCAACAAATCCGGCAAATTCTCTGGCGTTGCACCAATAAAAAAGCCGTAATTCACCAAACACTTCTCGGAAGCGCGGCGCAGTTTATCATCTAAGGCAGCTTGGGTTGTGGTCAAAGGTCGCGTATTCGGCATTTCCAGAAACGAGGTCACGCCGCCTTTAGCGCAAGCACAGCTAGCCGTAAACAAGTCTTCCTTGTGTTCTAAACCTGGTTCCCGGAAGTGTACCTGGGGGTCAATTACTCCGGGTAACAGAGTTAAGCCTTTGGCATCTATTTCTCGATCGCCCGATTCGACAATTTCCGCAGCAACTTGGACAATTTTGCCATCGCAGATTTGCACATCTCCTACCAAAAACTCACCATTGGGCAAAAGAATGCGAGCGCGACGGATTAACAAACTTGATTGGGTAGTCATAAGATATCCTTAATTCAGTAAACAGCGTGCTAGCATGGAAGCATTATTAAGTTTATAATTCGTATCCAGCTCAGTCACTACAATACCCTATGACTCGTCTAGACAAGTCAGCCGACGAAAAACCTCCGCAAGACACCGAAAATCCTTGGATCGAAGGAATTAAGACGATCGGCTTAGCAGCATTTTTAGCCTTTGGTATCCGCACCCTGGTTGCCGAAGCACGCTACATTCCCACCGGCTCAATGCTCCCAACCTTACAAATTAACGATCGATTAATTATAGATAAGGTCAGCTATCGATTCCAAGAGCCCCAGCGAGGAGATATTATCGTATTTATGCCTCCTGACCAGGCTAGTTTGTGCACGGGACAGCCGCCACCGATCAAAGATGCCTATATCAAGCGAGTAATCGGACTGCCGGGGGACAGTGTGGAAGTCAGAGAGGGAAAAGTTTTTATTAACAAGCAGCCGCTACAGGAAAAATATATTGAAGAAATTCCGCAGTATCCCTACGGGCCTGTAGTTGTAGCTCAAAATTCTTACTTGGTGCTCGGCGACAACCGCAACGCAAGCTGTGACAGTCATTACTGGGGCTTTGTACCCAAGCAAAATATCATCGGTAGGGCAATTGTGCGTTTTTGGCCGCTCAACCGCACAGGTTCGATCGACCCCACGCCCCTTTATCCCGCTAAAAATTAGCTCTAACGGAACCAAGAAGGCCAATTCAATAATAGCAATGATTTGGGTGATTAAGAACATCCTAATCGTCTTGCCAGTTGTTATACAAAACGCTAGGGATATTAGATCCCCGACTTCTTCAAGAAGCCGGGGATCTAAGGTGACTGACTGGATAAAATCTAAAATCTCAAATCTCAAATCTAAAATCCCCTGACGTTTCGCGATCGAGAACTTTTACAACTTTGTTATACATATCCTCAGCTTCTTGCTGCGAATTGCCAATACTCGTCACTCCCAATTTGCCAAACTCCGACAAACAACCCATTAAATGAAACACACTGCCCGTCTCAGTACCGCTGTCAAAGTGCAGTTGATTGTCAGCAATAATATCCATCAAATCGTTCGGTAATAATCCCCGATAGCGCTCCTTTTTCAAATTGTCCGAAGCCACATAATATTTCGGACGGCCCTGCTGGCTGTAAAATAATCCGGTAGTACGCTCGTACCGACCGTTTGTTAACAGTTTCAAAGCCATAAACGGATGAGTTGTGCCTCCTTTACGTAAGTTAATTTCTATTGCTTGAAGATCCCATTTCCCATCGGATTGCTTTACAGCGAGAAAATCTACTCCAAATCTCTCTAAAGCACCTTTTTTAGCTAAGTTTTGCCCGACTTTCCATCCCAATTCTTGCAACGCCAGCCGGTAAGATTCGTCCGCCGGAAATCGGCAACCCAAGAAAATTTGGCCGTCTGGGCCTCCTAAAATCTGGTCGTGAGTGGAGAGGATTTCTACTTCGCCACTGGGAATAATTCTGCCTTGAACGCTGGGGGAGAACTTTTCTTCTCCTTCGATAAATGCTTCGGCAATTGCCCCTAATTCGGGAATGCGGCTGCTAAAGTTGTCCCAGGTTTCGCCTTTGGATTGAAAGCGTAAATTATGGAAGTGATCGCCAATTGCCTTCGCTCTTTCTGTAGGCGCTTTACCTGCCAGGGACTTCAGGTCTAAAATTGCATTCCCTTCCCCCGAAAAACCTTCATTTAACTTAATTACGATCCGCTGCAAATGTGGCTGCCGTTCCCACAATTGAGCGGCAGCTTCTGCTAAATCTTCCGCATTCCAAACCAACTCGGAACCGTCAGGATAAGGCACGCCACATTCTTGGAAAATTTGCCTGCTACCGCTTTTTGTTCCCCAGTATAACAGATCGGGATCGCTGGCCCACAAAGGAATCCCCAATTGAACAGATAGCTCGCGTTCTAAGGGCGTCGAGTTATAACAAACCATATAAGATTTTTTCGGCCGCACAGCTTGACGAATGCGCTCCATCAAGCGGGGGCGCTCTAAAATTTTCTGGGTGAGGGATTTGGCAGAAGCATCGTAAGCACTGAACAGCAAAAGCCGATCACGCGCATGAGAAAACGGAATTCCCGGCAGCAATTGCAGGTAATAATCCACAATCATCGGGTGCAAGGGCTCCGAGGTAATGTAAATTAACCGCGTGCGGGGATTTCGCAGGCGAATCAATGAAAATAAATGTCGCTCTTCGTAGTGGTAAGCACCCTCAATTTTCCGCATTTCTTGCTGATCTAAGCTGACAGAAGGAATGATAATAATGTCACAATCTCCGCTGTCGAATTCTTCTATCGCTCGCCAACGCTCGCGTAATTCTGTCTGAAGATTGCGAAACTTCTGCGCGGATTCGGAAGAGGATTTATTTAACTCTTGCATTGCTTTTTATCCTAAGTATTCAAATAATTATTGCTGATGATGTCGGGTGTGTCAGCCCCAATACTTGAGACAACTGACAGAGTTTTTTTGTCTGACTACAATTCTAAATCTTATACCAATTATTAAAACGAACAGTAGGGACTTAGGCCTTGCCGTGTCCCGAATCCCGGCGCCGGAGACGGCAATGCCCATAGGTGTCAACTTAAGCTTGAAAGCCTTGATAAATCTCGTTTTTACCTGAGTCCAGATCCCCCTAAATCCCCCTGGTTGTTGGGGAGTAGGGGTTGACTTAAAGAGGCTTCCTGTCCTCCCCGACCTAGGGGCGGTGCCAAGAGTGCCCGCCCGCTCGCTAGGGGGATCTGGCCTTAATAGTCAAACAGCCATCTATAACTAGGTTTGACGTTAAGTTGACACGCCTTGGGCTCTTGGAGTGTCCCTACAGCTACTTTTCAGAATTGCTCTAAGAAGCTCGCCGCGCTCGAAAAAGTCTGGCATACTGCAAAATTGGCTCTAAGCGGCGTTGATTTTGCTTGAGTGCCGAGATCAATTTTTCCGAGGGGCGGAACACCAGCGGAGCCGAATATTTGTTCAGCATCTCGATTTCTGGCGACTGGCTCATCAGCATCAGCCGCACGTCTTTGTCGAGCAAATAACTCAGAGACAGCAAATCTCCCATGTTCGTAAAATCGTTGCCGCGATCGCTAATTACAATTGTATCTTTAATCGATCGGTTAGCTATCGCCTCTTTGTTAATAATTTTCGCAACTTCAGCATTAAAATAGCTCAAGTCTTTGCTCCACCAAGTATCAGAAAAAGCGCTGACAGTACAGGATGCTATACTTGCTGTAAAAACCAGGGCTAAAATGACTTGCCAAAATCGCTGCTGAGTTTTCACGTTACTGGCGAGCAAGTAAGCAACTGCTAGCTGCACTCCCGGAAAGCAAGAAATCAGATAGCGGCTGACGGCGGAACGTTTGCCACCTAGGATTATATCCGGTATCGCCAAGCTCAAAAAAGGTACAAAAATTGATGTTAAAATAAACAGCCAAGTTGAACTGCTAGTCCGGCGGCAGATTTGGTAAATGGCAGCCGCAATTAACAGTAAAAAGGGCAATCTCAGCAGATAAGTCCAGATATTATCAAAGCCTAAGTCGAAGTCAAAAAATAATGATGTAAAGCTGAGCGTCCATAATTTGACAAGATACAGCCCACCAGGAGATACTCGCGTCCAATCTGTCGTAGCTGATGCTCGTCCCAGGTTGGTCGCCAGCACGTAAATCCACGGAAAATACAATATTAAAGCTGCTGTGACTGATAAGAAAAATTGGGAATTAGTTACGTGACCTCGCAATTTTGTTTTTTTGACAAACAGCCAGTAAGCAATTATAAAAACTCCGTGTCCGATGAGTGTTAAACTGAAGAAAGGGTGAGTGTAGAAACCAAGGGCGATCGCCAGCGAGTAAAATACCCAATCTTGCCAACCCCGCAACCGCACTGCTCTCAGCAGCAGCCAACTGCTGCCAATAACTGTGGCTGTTAGCAAACTATACTGCCTTGCTGTCTGAGCAAACAATATGTCAAAGGGCGATAAAGCCAAAAGTGCTGTTGCTAATAACGCCACCAAATTCGAGGCGAAAAGTTCCTGAGCTAAAGCGTACATCAAAGGCAGCGACAGCAAACTCAATAGTGCTGGCAAACTGCGCCATGCTGTTAGAGAACTCCCAAATTGCTGCATCCACCAACGAGCCATGAGAAAGTATAAAGGCGGATGCTGCGGGTCTTCTAGTGCTAAAGAACGAATTGTGTCTGCTTCTGTACTTCCCGGTTTAATCCGCTGATATTTTTGTAATTCTGGTGCGGGAAAAATCCGGTTTTGAAATAGTTCGTCGTCGATTTCTTGGCGTGTGAAACCAGCGGCGCGGATTGATGTGTAAGCTTCGTCGTGCCAGTACAGTTTGCGATCGATCTCAAAAAACCGAAATCCGATACCAAGTAAAATGCCGATCGCTAATAAGTTCCTCAGCCAGCGGGAATTTTTGGTATTAACAGATGTGTCTTGATGTGTTGTAGATCCCATGCTTGTCCTAATTGTGGCGATTCCCTCCCGGATAGCTACGCTTCACGGAATTTGGAACTGTAGCCCATCTTAAACCTCACTCAAGGAGCGATCGATACCTACTACATCCCTCAACAGACAATAATTCTACCGATACTTTTTTGCTAACAAATGCTAACAAATGTATAAATTAAGAGAATCTCTTAATAAAGGTGTATCAACCAATGCCCGAAGGAAAATCCCACGAGCACCATTTAGATCCCGATCCATTTTCAACCCAGTGGCTTGAGACTTAATAGTTTTAGCACCACCTAGATTTTGGACAATTTCGCCCGTCCATGAAACAGTCTTTGACGTATACGCTTCGCTGCAATCAATTACAAGTTTTGAATTTTACCAAGCTTTCCACTTCAGGAAAGTTTTAAAGTCGTAATGACTTAGGGTTAACATTTGTCTCACCGTTTTGTTTCTTAATTTACGGCGGGACTTAGACACCATTTGAGAAGTCTCGAATGTGGGCAACAGAATCACATCAAAATTATCAACTAAGAATTTAGCTGTTTTATGATGTAACTCTTTGACCAAATTCTTGATTTGGCAGCGAAGCCTACTAGCTGCTTTCTTGAATCTTCTTTTCTGCTGACTAGAAGCGCCCGAAATCTTTGATACCAATTTGTCCAGCCGGAAACATAATTTCTGAATGTACAAATTAGAATCATTTCCTAGCCAACCATAGGAATCTTCGGAGAAAAATGTCATGAACGTGCGGACACCGGGATCTAAGGCAACCAGCCGACCTTGTTTATCGGTCTTAACTTGTTGCACTTCTTCAGAAAATATTAGGTAATATTCGCCATAAGCCAGCGTCAGTCGGCCATCACTAAAAATTGCAGGCAAGGATTCTTTGAGCTGACATTTGCCTAAAATTGAGTGATAGACACCGCAGTCTTTAATAGCCGATTTCGGCACATAAATAGACTGCTTAGTGTCTTGTTTGCTCCGAAATTTGCTCTGACGGATTTGACCGTTTTTACTAAATCCCTTTTGAGCTGCTTTAACTGCCAAATAAGCATCTTTGATGGCAATTGATTTGATTTGGAAAGGTACAGGCTTTGCCCATTCTGGCAAACTGTTTAGTATTCCGGTTTTGATTGTCATCCAATTCGCTTTTGTTCCTGGCTCTTGCAGGTATTTGATAGTCGTGTTGTAAACAAAACGACTTACACCAAACCACTGCTTGATTAGCGCTTTTTGTTCAGGATTTAGGAATAGCCGGATCTTCCTTGATTTTCTTGCTGTAACTTCGCAGGGAGTGCATTCTGCAACTGAAGACGTGAAGGATGGCAAGAAGATCGCTTGTGAGTTCGGTTTCAGGGCTGTAAACAGTTCGGTCAAGAACCACGATTTTTCCACCGTTTTGTTCTGCCATGAACTCGAATAGCTCAAACCCGAATCGGCACAATCTGTCGCGACAGGCAACAACAACCGTGAGCTGTTCGCCGCGCATAAATCTGACCAATAAGGCTTGCAGTCCTTTCCTTTTGAAATTGATTCCTGAGCCGATGTCTTGGATGATGTCGGCGTCTGGGTACTGCTGCTGCATAAATTCAACTTGTCTTGCGAGCTCGTCTCGCTGTTTGGTTGAACTAACTCGGCAGTAGCAAACAATGGTAGTTCTAGTTGCACCGCGCTGGTAGGACTCGACATCGTAGAGTCTTTGCCCTGCCTCGTTTTTGATGCTTTTAATCTTCCCTTCGTCTGCATATTTTCTTAAGGTGTGTGGATGCAAACCCAGAAATTTGACTGCTTTTCTGAGTGGTACGTATGCCATGTAGCAGATAGTAGCATATATAAATGAAAATAAGCAAATTATTTACGGTGCATCAACCCTCTGCCGGATGCGGAATACTTTATATATCAGAGCGTTCAAAAAGCTGGCTCAGGCTGAACCACCCCCAAAATCAAGAATCTTCCACCAGATCCTCCCAGAACCTCCAGACCCTAAAAATAACTGCTAACATACGTGTTGTACAGTTAATCAACAAGCTCCGCAAGGGGTCTACCCGCGTACCGCAAATGGCAAAAAAAGAAGCGTCTATAAAAACTTCCACTGAAAACTCAGAAAAGCAAAAAGCTCTAACTTCCGTACTCTCCCAAATCGAGCGCAGCTTTGGCAAAGGGGCGATCGTCCGATTGGGAGACTCCACTCGCATGAGGGTAGAAACCATTCCCACCGGAGCCCTGACACTGGACATTGCTTTGGGCGGCGGTTTGCCAAAAGGCCGAGTCATTGAAATTTACGGCCCGGAAAGTTCCGGTAAAACCACTCTCGCCCTCCACGCGATCGCCGAAGTCCAAAAATCCGGCGGTATCGCAGCCTTCGTCGATGCCGAACACGCCCTCGATCCCACCTACGCCTCAGCTTTAGGCGTCGATATTGAAAATCTCTTAGTTTCCCAGCCGGATACCGGCGAAATGGCCCTAGAAATAGTCGATCAACTCGTCCGTTCCGTCGCCGTCGATATCGTAGTAATTGACTCCGTAGCCGCCCTCGTCCCCCGCGCCGAAATCGAAGGCGACATGGGCGACTCCCACATGGGTTTGCAAGCCCGCTTGATGAGTCAAGCTTTACGGAAAATCACCGGCAACATCGGCAAATCTGGCTGTACCGTCATCTTCCTCAACCAATTGCGGCAGAAAATCGGCATAACTTACGGCAACCCGGAAACAACAACCGGCGGCAACGCACTCAAATTCTACGCCAGCGTGCGGCTCGACATTCGGCGCATTCAAAGCTTGAAAAAAGGTACAGAAGAATACGGCAACCGCACGAAAGTTAAAGTTGCTAAAAATAAAGTTGCTCCGCCTTTCCGTATTGCCGAATTTGACATTGTATTTGGCAAAGGCATTTCTACTTTAGGCTGTCTGACTGACTTGGCCGACGAAATGGGAGTAATTCTGAAAAAAGGTTCTTGGTATAGCTACAACGGAGAGAACATAGCTCAAGGACGAGACAAAGTGATCCAGCACATGGAAAAAAACATCGATTTCAAAAATGAAATTGAGGAGCTAGTTAAAAAGAAACTTGAGACTGGTGCTCTGGTTTCTGCTAATTCTGTCGCTCCTATTGAGGTAGATGATGATGATGTAGATGATGTAGATGATGTAGATGATGTAGATGATGTAGATGATGTAGATGGTTTGGACGAAGAAATCTAAGTTTTTTAGTCCTCAATTATTACTCCTTTACTGGTTGTTTACTGGTTGTTTACTCGTTACCAGGCTGGAGCGAAACTAACACTCAACAGCTACCTAGAGCCTCGAATTTAATTTTCGCTCACGAGGCTCTTCCTCTAGGTATCAGTTCCCAGGCTCCAGCCATAGAACCAGTAAATTGACCCGACATGATATGAGTTCGGGATTGCCGAATATATTGCCGATTGCTATACTTGTACAGTAAGTAGTACAAGTGTCAAGTACATGAATATTGTTTCTTTTAGCGAAGCGAGAAATAACCTCAAGGCTGTTTTAGACAGAGTAGTGGAAGATACGGACTATACCATCATCACGAGACGGGATGCGGAGGATGCGGTGGTGATGTCGCTAGAGTTCTTTAATAGTTTGCTGGAAACAGTTCATTTACTCAAATCTCCCGCCAATGCTGCCCATTTGGAGCGTTCTATTGCTCAGTTTAAGCAGGGGAAAGTGGTAGAGCGAAATTTGTTGGATGACTAGAAAGTTAGCATGGACGGATGAGGCTTGGGGCGATTATTTATATTGGCAAGGGCAAGACAAGAAAACGTTAAAACGAATTAACAAGCTAATTGAGGCAACAATCCGATTGCCGTTTGAGGGGATCGGAAAGCCAGAACCACTGAGGGAGACTCTGGCTGGTTTTTGGTCGCGGCGAATTGATGATACGAATCGATTAGTTTATGCTGTGGATGACGAGTCTCTAACTATTATCTCTTGTCGATACCACTATTCTGATTGACATCCTCCTTAGCCTGCTTAGGAATGAGAATTAAATAACTTCCACAAGTTTGTGGTATGGGCGTCCCGCCCGTCTTTTTTGGACGGGCGGGACGCCCATCCCACAATAACAATTAAAATTGTAAGTTATTTAATTCGCGATCCTTATACCATTTTTCTAAAGATGTGCTATGGATGAAGTCTTAGCCCCCCCGCGGGAGGGGGGGTTGGGGGGGTAATATCTAGCGCTACTTTATGAAATTGGTATTAGCTATGGTGCGGCGTTTTTGTTTAACAGAAAAGTCGGCGATTCTTTGAGCAGTTTAATTTTAATTTAATGACGATAGCGAGTTTCTATTTAACGGGCGAGCAGAATTTTTGTCACCCTATGTAAGTTTTGCAGGATAAACAGGGATGAGAGGGTACTCCTTGGCAGGGCAATTGTTATGCAGTGAGCGATTGTTTAGTAGTGAAGCCACAAAATAACGCGGACTTTTTATTTAAATTGCATATTCGATGCGGGCGGAACGCCCAACCCCTACTCCCCACAAGAGTTTTATTGTTTTTTGACATACAATTTAAATCCACAACAGCTTATCCCAACAGAATTGTTTTCAAAATACTCTTTGTAAACTGGATTCATGTCTTTGGGTAAGCCGCGTGGCTCTGACAGCAGAACTGGGAGCATCTCATATTTGTAAAAATACTTCTTCTGGCTCCTTCCTTCTGCCTATTGCCTCAAAACTCCAATTTTGGGCTTGGCTGCTTTCATTGAGATGCTCCCCATTTACGAGCACTTATTGAGGCATAGAAACTGGCTGAAAGTATTGAGAATTAGCGCGCACATAACAGTTTTGTCTTGTCCGCAACCAGGGTTGACCGTTCGACATCGTAATCGCATTTACTCCCCTCAGCTCAGCAGCAATTGTATCTCTATCCGCGCGGTAAACTTGTTGAATTGCTCCGTTTGGCGTCTTGCGGCAGTTGAGTTGTCCATCTCGCGACGTGACTCGCCAAGCAGGCCAAGTTGCAGAACCCGCAGTTTCAGTCAACCAAGTATTAGAGTTGCTAGAAGTATAGTCGCCACTTACATTAGGACGCGGTAAAGCTTCGACTAAATTTACTTTAAATGTCTGGCCAATAGAAGGACAATTTTCTCCTGCTTTCACCTTCCAAGTAACTTCGGCTCCCAATTGGCTGCTTCTTCCAACTTGACGCCTGACAATGGCAATATCTCCAGAACAAACAATTTTTCGGCCAGGGCCGATGGCACTGTCTTTGAAAGTCCCATTGTTATAGTAAGAGCCTGCGGCTCCTTCGGAACGGGTAATTTGAATATTGCCCAAAAATTCCCGATTACCTACTTTCGTCAAGTAAAAACCTCTGCGATTGTTCCCTTTTTCTGACAAGTTTAAAGTAGTTTTACCGTTAGGATTAACATAAGTGGTAGCGCTAGCAGCAGCGCACCACATCAATGACACCACTCCTGTGGATAACAAAATGTAAAGCTTTTTCATAGCACCACCTTGTATGATATGGATCTCTACTTTATTTGTAGCTGTTGGTGAAGATATTTGACCAGTCGCTCAAATGAGTGTCACTCATTTGAGCGACATTCTAACGACATACGGGCAACCCCCCATGATTGCCACTACAAATTGGGCAACCACGGGGGATTGGCACTACTGCGTAATTCCTAAACATCAACTCTGCATAACTTCACCTTACTTCACCTTACTTCAACTCTCTTCACTTGTATGCACCTGCATCACGAGGCCTGCAAGCTTCAACTTCTGACTCATTGCAGGTTCCAATAATTAGCGGCAGAATAAATTTATATACGTAAGTAAGGGAGTTCCAATCACCGCTAAATACTGTGGATTTTACGGGTACTTCCCGGTGGGTCAAGTTGCGATTAGAAAAACTAGGGCGATTTTTACAGGTAGCAGATTTCAAATCTAAGAATGCTTGTAAAGAAATGTAAAAGCTCCTGATAGCCGATTGGTTTGACAGAAAGTACGATTTCTAAGCTGAGTCGGTAAAAAAAGTCGTCTTGATTCAGCGCAAAAATGAACTTGACCAACACAAATTAATTTGCTCGAAACTTAAATCATTGTTGAAGGGAGAATAAATTATGGCTGACGGTCAATTAGAAGTTATATTAAAGATTGCTCAAACAATTAATCCTCAAATTGAGAGCGATCGACATTTTGATATAGACTTGGCAAAATTGCGCCAACTGCCAGCAGGAACATTAGGGTGCTCAGTGGCGCGGTTTCTAGACGAACAAGGCTTTGAGCCGATCGCATCGGGAGACTGGATTCAGCGAAACCACGACGTTTAACCGGTGCTGACGGGTCTTTCAGCTTCAACAGAAGATGAATTTATACTTCAAGCGTTTACTCGCGCTCAAGTATTTCGTCCTTCTTGTGCGATTTTAGTGTTAGTTGGACTGATCGGCGGCCAATGCGCGATCGGACAAATTATCAAAGGCTTAAAACATGGAAAATTAGCCACTCGGTTAATTAATTGGGACGTTGCATCTGATTGGGAAACTCCTTTATCTGAAGTTCGAGAAGAACTCGGAATTCTACCCTTAATTGATTAGATTTTAACTCGTTACCTCATTGCAAAAGTATGCAAAGCACAAGTTACAAACCGGAAATTAGCCTGAGTCCACGGGAAAGAGCGATCGCGCAATTAGTAGCCCAAGGGCTGCCCAACAAATGTATTGCCAAAAATTTAAATATCAGTCACTGGACGGTTGCTACTTACGTGAGGCGGATTTTTATCAAACTCGGTGTTTGTTCCAGAACTGCGATGATTGCACTACTGATCCAAGAAAATTTGCTCTGGGACTGATCAATAAGTCAATACGCTTCAGTTAAGCCCGATCCCCACGGCGCCTAGGGCGGGCACTCTTGGCACCGCCCCTAGGTCGGGGGGAACAAGAACTTACTCACAGTCCCCTTTCTTAAGGGGGATGCTGCAAGGGATCTCGCCCGGAATAAACAGTTTTAACCCACATTCCGCACCCCCAACTGGCACATACGCGGATTGAGGAAGTAAAAGTGAATCATCGGAGATAATAATGAGTAAAAACACCCAAAAATTTGTGCAACTATCGCATCATCCAGTTAGGAATCCCTAAAAATTGACGTGAGGGCATGAATTAAATCTTCTTAACCCATAAAACGTCAAAAATCAGATCATTAACAACTATTAATTCCCAGCATATATCGCCCGCATTATGACAATTGTACATCATTGCTGAATCAACAATTATTTAAATGTGAGTTAGTTTTCTCAATCAATATTCAACTTCATTTCACAACAAGAAATAATAAGACCGACAGGTGACTGGAAACAAATTTAATATAGCCAACCGTTCAGATGTCAAATTAGAAACTTGCTGAATTCCTTGAACAAAAACGGCATGAATCGATTGAAAACTTTGGAATATCCAGCGCAAAGTAGGTCGATTAGTTCCTTTGCCCAATTGATTTTTTACGGTTTTATTAGTGAGTTGCAAGTTTTGCCGGAGTAACCTTTGACCTAAAGTATAAACCAACAAACACAAACCCATTATCAAAGTTAAAGCCTCGATTCTTTCCGGCGACTTGAGGAATACGCTATCCGTAAAAAATAGGGGGTCTTTCAGGAATCCAAAGCCTCTCTCTGCCGACTGCTGTTCCTTATATTTTACAATCATTTCATCAGGACTTAATTGCTCTGCATCCAGCACATTAGTAGCTAAGATAAATCTGCCACTAGCTTGGGTTATTCGGGCTACCACATTAGCATCTAGTTCTAGTTTTGCTTGAACTTTAAATATCAATATAGAGCTAGATTTTTCGTGAGAAGTAGTCAAATTAGTAGCTGATTTGGCTGTCGCTTCTCTGCTGGTAATTTGGGTTAAATTATGATATTTTAGTTGTTTGGATAAACGATTAGCTGCTGAATAGGCATCCGCTGAACAAGCGAATTCAATATTTGATAACTCTCGCAATTTCTTCTGGGATTCAACTTCAGCTTTTTTGAGGTTTTTTGCTAATTTACGTTGGTCAGCATCACGACGCAAACTGCTCTCTACTACTAACCATCTTTGTGTAATTCCACCATAATTACTTTTGTGTTCCGACCAACTATATCCCGTCACAGAAGAGCCGTGAAATTCTGATTCATTTAATTGAGATACCAGTTGCTGTGCTTGTTTCAGACTGAGTGGTACACGAGTTAACCATCTTAAATTGGTTAACATTTCTAAATTGGGAGCGGTATATAATGCACTGTCAGCTACCATTAAACTGTCGAGATTTAATTGTTTTTTAAAGTCTTGACAAATTGAGGCGAATATGGAATTATCTGATTCGTTTCCTGAAGCTACTCGTAAAAATAGTGGTACATCTCCATCTCCACTACAAATTAGGTCTAAAATGAACTGTTTTAAGTCGGGGCGATGGTCGCGAGAGTAGCCGT